>JAJYTL010000042.1 GCA_021793055.1 Pseudomonadota bacterium | reverse complement strand
GCCATGCCCGCCAGCATGGTGGGGCCAATCCCGACCACGGTCTCGATCTCACGGTGGATGCCGAGCCGGATCACCATGCGCCGCAGCGCCCAGGGAATGAACATGGCCTTGAAGCCGAGCGCGATCGTCGCGGTGACGTAGAGATGCGGCGCGTCCTGTAGATGCGCCTGCCAGGCTACCGCGAGGGCGAGGATGAGCGAATGCAGTGCGAGCACGCTTAGGAGCGCGAGCATGCGGTCCTGATAGAGCATCATCAGGCTGGCGAGGACGAGAAGGCCCGCCAGAAGATGCGCGACGTCGAAGGAAAAGGTGGCCATCTGGCTAGAGCCCACGCGAGATGAACAAAAGCAAAGTGCCAAGAAGACCAAGCATCAATGCGCCGCCGAGAAGGTTCGGCACGCGAAAGACGCGCATCTTGGCGATCGACATCTCGAAGGTGCCAAGGAGAGCCGCCGAGACCAGAAGCTTGAGCAGATAGCTGACAAAACCGATGCCGTAGGCGGCCGACCCGGCACCGCTTGCGGCGAGGCCGATCGGGAAAAAGATGGCCGCGATGGCCGAAATCATCAGAAGAAGCTTCAGCGACGCGGCCAACTCGATCATGGCGAGATGACGGCCGGAATATTCCAGCACCATCGCCTCGTGCACCATAGTGAGCTCGAGATGGGTCGCCGGATTGTCGACCGGGATGCGCGCGTTTTCGGCGAGAGCCACGATGGCAAAGGCAATCAGGACCAGCGCCACCGACACGCGCAGTCCAACCGCGGGCGACGCCATGAAAATGGCGATAGTCGAAAGTTGGCTTGATTGCGCCATCAACGCCAACGCCACGATGATCATCAGCATCGCCGGTTCGGCAAGGGAGGCAATCATCACCTCGCGGCTCGCGCCGAGGCCGCCAAAGCTCGTACCGATGTCCATGCCAGCCAGAGCAAGAAGAAACCGCGCGGCGCCGAGAATGGCGACGATGGCGATGAGATCGCCGGCGCCGGAAAAGGCGAGATTGGTGGAGAAAGTCGGCACCAGCCCAGCCGCCGCCCAGGTCAAAGCGAAGATTAGGTACGGGGCGGTGCGGAAAAGCCAGGAGGCGTTTTCGGCGAGAACCACTTCCTTACCGAGCAACCGTCGAAGATCGCGATAGGGCTGGAAAATCGAGGCCCCGCGGCGGCGGGCAATCCGTGCCTTGACCTTGCGGACAAGGCCGGTCAACAGCGGCGCCAGCGCGACAACCAGCGCCATTTGCGCGACCTGAACCAGGATGGCGTCGATTACTGCCATAACACGAGCGTCAACAGCAGGCCGACCAGGGCCAGAAAGACGAGGCCGAGGTAGCGGCGGATGGTGAGAAACTGCAGGCGATTCAACGCCGTCGCCGAGACGTTGATGGCGCGCACAACCGGCGCGTAGGCAAAATCCCAAACTAGGTCGCGGCTCGATTTTTCGATCCGCGCCGGACCCATGTCGCCGGGAGGTGGCATATGCACCACCTCTCGGGCCAGGAACGCCGTGGCGCCGTAAACTCGGCGGATCGGTTGGGCGAAACTCGCGGCAGTGTATTGCGTCGCCGGGCTCGGGTCGGGAAAGCCGCAGTCCCAGGCCGGTCCACGTCGAATCGCGTGCGAAGCGAAGCGGTGGATCGCGACCACCGTCAGCGACGTGGTGGCGGCGATGAAGGCGAAGAGCACGAGTCCGCTATAGGAGCTGCGCGCTGCGGCGACGGGAATGATCGAAATCCACGGCAAGCCGATCTGCGAGGGTAGATGCGCGCCGAGGAGCGCCTGCGTCACCGGCACCAAGCCGTCGATGACGACGCCGGGAAAAATTCCCGCCAGCAGGCAAAGCGTCGCGAATCCGGCCATGGTAGCGAGCGAAAAGCCGTCGACCTCGCGGGCTTCCGTCGCTGCCGGGCTTCGCGGCCGCCCAAGGAAGGTGATCCCGAAGGCCTTGACGAAGCAGGCGGCGGCCAGGGCGGCGGCCAGGGACAAAAGCGCTCCATCGACCGGAAACATGACCTTGAACGCCCATTGCGGCAGGTTGGGACGGAGCAGAATGGCCTGGAATGTCAGCCATTCCGAGACGAAGCCATTCAGGGGCGGCAGCGCCGAGATCGCCGCGCAGCCGATTAGGAACGCAAAGCTGGTGAAGCGCATGCGCCGGATCAAGCCGCCGAGATGCTCCATGTCGCGGGCGCCCGTGGCCGTCTGCACCGCCCCCGCACCGTAGAACAGGAGGCTCTTGAACAAGGCGTGGTTGAAGACGTGGAACAACGCCGCGGTCAGCGCCAAGGCGGCGCCCACGGCGGCGCCATCGACGCGGAAGGCCATGGCCAAGCCAAGTCCGATAAAGATGATGCCGATATTCTCGACCGTATGGTACGCGAGGAGGCGTTTCAGATCGTGCTGCATCAGCGCGTAGAGCACGCCGAGCACTGCAGTGCTGCCGCCGAGGGCGAGAACCAACACCGCGCTCCACCAGCTCGGCACGCCGAGTAGGTAGAAGACGATGCGGATGAAGGCGTAAACCGCGACTTTGGTCATGACGCCGCTCATCAAGGCCGAGACATGACTCGGCGCGGCGGGGTGGGCGAGGGGCAGCCACGCGTGCAGCGGGATGAGGCCGGCCTTGGAGCCGGCGCCGATCAGGGTCAGGACCAGGACCACCGCGGCAAGGCCGGTGGAGGGCGGCACGGCGCGCATGGCCGCGAAGGAATAGCTGCCGCCGGCACCGGCGAGAAGGCCGAAGGCGAGGAGCAGGGTCATCCCCGAGAGGGCCGCCATCAGGAGATAGACGTAACCGGCTCGCCGATTGTCGGCGCCGTGGTGATCCGCGACCACCAGAGCCCAGGAGGTAAGTGACATCAACTCCCAGGCAAACAGGAAGGTAAAGGCGTCGGCGGCGACGACGACCAGGTTCAGCGCCAAAAGAAAAACCGGGTAGAAGGGGAGCACGCGCCATGGCGCCTTCTCATGGCGGCCGTAGCCGATGCCATAGAGACTGGCGCCGAAGCCGCCGAGGTTGACCACGAAGACGAAGAAGCCGGCGAGCGTATCGAGACGGAAATGGGCGCCAATCCAAGGCAGCGCGAGCGGCAACGTCAGAGTTGACGGCGCGCGCGCCAGGGCCATGAGGCCTACGATGGCAGCAATGGCGGAGACCACCGCGGACGCGCCATAGACGAAGGGCGTGCCAAGCGGCGAACGCGCCAGAACGGCGCCGAAAACGCCGATGACAAGGAAAGCCGCGAGGCAGAGAAGAACGACGGCGATCATGAGGCGGCCACCGGGCGGGTCAGGCGGACGCCTCGCCCGCCGGTCTGGCTCGTCGCCCCTTCGTCGATCAATTCGATGCCGGTGCCGCGCAGGGCCTCGACCAGTTTCATCAGCGAGTCGACCGTGCCTCGCACGAGGCCGTCGCTCGCCTCCATGCGCTGGATCGTCGGCAGCGACAGCCCGGAAAGCTCCGCTAGGCGGCGCTGGTCGATCTGCAACAGCGCGCGCGCCGCCCGCATCTGGGATGCAGTAATCATGTTTTAAACATTAGTAAACACTGTTTAAACGGCATCATAGCCATATAACACATAGATTTTCTGCGCGCAAGAGCCCCTCCGACAGCGCCGGAAATAGCGCCGTGGAAAGTCCTTATTGCGGTGCTCCTGCCGTCCGAGATATCGCCATCGCCGTGAAACGCCGATTTTGGCCGCCGGCTTTGCCCATCCGTTGACGCAGATCAGGATCGGAACTGGCGGGATTGACCAAAATCGGCGCGTGAGCATGGCACCCCAACCCCGGAGACACGGATCGTCGTCGCAGCGCGAATGTCCATGACTTGCCCGCCGTCCCGTCGCCCGCGCGGGGTTATCCAGCGCGGTGCGTGAGTAAGCCGGAAGACGACGCCGCAAGCTGATCGTCGTGTCTCCTTATCAGAGTAATCCCAGTGGGAATGGCAGATACCCCTCATTCGATCGCCGCCAGCCGCGCGGCGCTGACGGAACTACGTGGCACCTATCCGGAAGTCGCAGCCGAGCCGACAAAGCGCTGGAGCTATTTCGTTTACGCGCTGATCTTCGCCAGCTTTGCAGCTGTCGCCTATTTCCAGCTTCATGCCGTCGTTCTCCGCGTCATCGAGATCGCCGAGGCGCATGAGCGCGTCAAACTGTTCCTCTATCCAAGCGCGTTGTGGGCCGGCATGGGATTCCTGCTCCTCGCCTTTCGAACGGGCGTTTGGATCGGCTACCGGCCGCATCTGCCGGCTAGCCGGGCGGACGCGCCGTCCCTCACGGTTATCATCCCCGCCTATAACGAAGGCGCGATGGTGCTGAAATCGATCGAATCGGTGGTAGCGGCGGATTATCCGCGGGACAAGCTCGAAATCGTCGTCATCGACGACGGCAGCAAGGACGATACCTGGCGCTATATCCGCGAGGCGGCCGATCGATATCCGGGCTTGGTCACCGCGCTTCAGCACGAAAAGAACCGCGGCAAGCGCGAGGCGCTGGCACTCGGATTCACGCGCGGGCGCGGCGAAATATTCGTGACCATCGATTCCGACAGCGTGATCGAGCGCGACGCGCTCCTAGCCATCGCGGGCCCGTTCCGGGATCCCAAGGTTGGGGCGGTCGCCGGCAAGGTTTTGGTCTATAACCGCGCAAGCGGCCTCATCCCGCGCATGATGCATGCCCGCTTCGTGCTTTCCTTCGACATGCTGCGGTCGGTTGAATCGGTCTATAACAACGTCTATTGCTGCCCCGGTGCCTTGACGGCGCTTCGCGCCTCGGCGGTGCGCGAAGTCCTCGAAGGCTGGCGCACCCAGACGTTCCTCGGTTCCGCCTGCACCTTCGGCGAGGACCGCGCGATGACGAATTCCCTGCTGGATAAGGGGTACAACACCGTCTACCAGCGCCGCGCCGTGGTGCATACCCTGGTGCCCGAGGCCTACGGCAAGCTTTGCAAGATGTTGCTGCGCTGGGATCGAAGCTACGTGCGCGAGGAAATCCGTTTCGCGCGGATCATCTGGAAGCGGCCGCTGGTCACCATGCTCATCGCCTTGTTCGACCGCATCGTGACCAACTTGCGCTATCCGATCTATTACATGAGCATCGGCCTTCTGGCCTTCATGGTGGCGCAGGATCCGCCGGTCATCATCCGGATTCTGCTCGCGATCGGCTTGGTCTCGTTCCTCAACATGCTCTACTTCCTGCGGAGCGAGCGTTCGTGGGGGTTCCTCTATGGCGTGGTCTACGCCTATTTCTCGTCGATCGCGTTGTTTTGGATATTCCCCTATGCGGTCATGAGTGTACGCGCCAAGGGTTGGTTGACGCGCTAGCAGCCCCCTCCGCGGCGGTCGGTCCGACCTCTTCGAGGAGCGGCCGTCGCGGTACGGGCTCGTGGTACCGGGCTCAGCGCGTCTTCATCCGGGCGGCTTCGAGGGTTTGTTCAAACTGGGTGAAATCGTCGAACAGCGAGGCGAAGTCGCGGGCAAGCTCCGCCTTGGTCATCTCCCAGGCGGCGCTGGCGCGCGCGGCTGCGTCGATGCGCTTGACAAGCTCTGCCTGGCGCTGGCGCAGCTCGGTTGCGGAGCGGCGATGCAGGTCTGAAAACTCGCCTTTCTCCTTGAAGTCGCGGACGCGGCTCTCGAGACGGCGAGACAGGTCGTCGAGCCTTCGCCGCAAGTCCTCCTTTTCGGTTTCTCTCATCGTGCTCGCTCCGGTTGGTCTGCGGCGGCTTGCCCATGACGATCGAGCGGAATCCGGCCGTGATGGCAGAAGACGGCTGCCTGGGCGTCCTGCCGCAAGCCCCCTTCGGCAATCAGTTTATCCGGGCTCGGCGGGCCGTAACCAGAGTCCTGAGCGCCGGCAAGCGGGCGGTTCCCAAGAGCTTTGCCGGCGCGATCGCCCGGGCCTTTATTGACAGCCTGGGGAACGGCGACACAATCAAAGACGGTTTGCGTCGTCGCGCTCGCCACCTGACAAAGGGCGCAAGAAGGGCGCAAGAAGAAGGGGGGCCCGAATGGCCCGAACGCCCGCCCGTCACTTTCTGCAAATTCCCGGCCCGACCAACGTTCCCGATCGCGTCCTGCGGGCGATCGACAATCCCACCATCGACCATCGCGGGCCAGAATTCGAACGCCTAGCCCATGAGCTCTTCGCGGGCCTGAAGAGCATTTTCAAGTCCACCGATCCAGCGGTGATTTTTCCCGCCTCCGGGAGCGGCGCCTGGGAAGCCGCTCTGGTCAACACCCTGTCGCCGGGAGACCGCGTGCAGATGACGGGGACCGGTCAGTTTGCCGCCCTGTGGTCGCGCATCGCTGGCCGTCTCGGTATCGGTGTTGAACTGATGCCGGGCGACTGGCACCATGGCGCCGACCCGGCCGAAGTCGAGGTCCGCTTGGCGGCAGACCGAAGAGGCAAGATCAAGGCCGTCTGCATCGTCCACAACGAGACCTCGACCGGGGTCGCCTCCCGCATTGCCGAGGTTCGCAAGGCCATCGATCGGGCGAAACATCCGGCGTTCCTGATGGTCGATACGATTTCGTCCCTGGGTCGATGGAGTGCCGCCATGACGAATGGGGCGTCGATGTGACAGCGGCCGGCTCGCAATAAGGTCTCATGCTGCCGCCGGGACTGAGCTTCAATGCGATCAGCGACAAGGCTCAGGCCGCCGGCCAGAGCGCGGCGCTGCGGCGCTCCTACTGGAGATGGGAAGAGATGATCGCCGTCAATGCCAAGGGATTTTTTTCTACACGTCGGCAGCCAATCTGCTCTATGGCTTGCGCGAGGCGATTGCCATGCTGACGGCAGAATGCCTCGACAATGTCTTCGCCCGCCACAACCGCCATGCCGAGGCGACCCGGCGCGCCGTGCGCGCCTGGGGCCTCGATGTCCTCTGTCTCGATGCGCGGGAGTATTCGAGTTCAGTCACCGCAGTCCTGATGCCGCAGGGCCACGACGCGGATGCCTTCCGGAAAGCGACGCTCGAGCGCTACAGCCTCTCGCTCGGAAACGGGATCGGAAAGGTCCAGGGCAAGGTGCTCCGCATCGGCCACCTCGGCGATTTCAACGACCTCATGCTGGCCGCGACCTTGTCCGGCGTCGAGATTGGACTACGGGCGGCGGGCGTCCCGCTCGGCGGGAGCGGCGTCGCCGCGGGCCTCGCCTATCTTGGCGGCAACGGGTAAGCCGCCGCAACGGCCGGCCGCGCCCGGTCAATTAAGGTTTCTTACGCGAGATCCCGGAATCCAGCGTTTCTTCAAGCGCAAGGAAATCGTCAAAGAGCGAGCCAAAATCGCGGGCAAGTTCAGCCTTGGCGAGTTCCCAGGATTTTCCGGTGTGCTCCGCGGCATGCACCCGCTCGATCAGCTTGCCCTGGCGCTGGCGCAGTTCAATCACCGAACGGTGATGGATATCGGAAAATTCGCCCTTTTCCTTGAACTCGCGGACGCGGTCGTCGAGACGGTGGGATAGATCTGCAAGCCTTTGGCGCAACTCATTCTTCTCTGCTTCGCTCATCGCGCTCGCTCTCTCCGGTTGTTCGTTTTTTCTCGTGTCTTGGTATGGCCCGTGGGCTCGCGCTCACGGCGACGAAAGGCAGTCGGCTATGCCGTCGGCAAGACGGTTCATCATACTGAAGTAGCCGTTTGGCCCCATGCTCACGCCGGTCCCATAAGGATCCAGCACGCCAATATGGACGGGTAGGCCTTGCGCGAGTTTCGCCGCCGTGGTCGGTCGGTATTGCGGCTCGCTGAAGATGCACTGGACATGCGTTTTCTGTATCGCGGCCCTGAGCAGCGCGATGCGCTTTGCGCTCACGGCCTGCCCGGGCTCGGCCGTGACGGCGCCGACGTCGTTGAGCCGATATTTCTGGTCGAGATAGGCGTACGAGTCGTGCAAGACCAGAAACGGGACTTTGTGCACCGGCCCAAGCGTTGCCTGCAATTCGTATTCGAGGGCCTGGACTTGCGCGGTGAAACTGTCGGCGTTGGCCTGGTACACGGCGGCATCGTTCGAATCGACGAGCGAGAGGGCCTGATTGATCGCTCGGGCGATGACCGAAGCGTTCTCAGGATCAAGCCAGAGATAGGGGTTGATCGCTGATTTTGCCTTCGATCCGGCGGCCAGGCTTGCCGCTTCAGACCATATTCCGGCGGGCCGCATGGGCAGAAGTTTGATCCCGGGAAGCCGGCTCACGGTAATGACATGCGTCGTCTTCGGCAGGGCGGAGATCGTCTTGGCGAGAGACTTTTCCAGCAGCGGCCCGATCCAGATCACCACCTGCGCGGCCTTTAGGGTGCCTATCTGCTCCGGCGTCGGGACAAAGCTTTGCGGGGAGGCGGTAACCGGAATGAGTACCTGCGGATGGCCGGCTCCCGCCATGACATTGCTCGCGATCGAACCAAGCGGCGCGATGGTCGCGACCACGTTCAGTTCCTGCGCAAACGCGGGGGCGCTTGAGAGCGCCAGGAGAACAGCCACGAAAATAATCGTCAACCGGCGACACATGACAATGGACCGCTAGCGGTGAAGGATGATCGATGCGCCAGTGACGTTATGATATAAGGTAACGGGTTCGCAAGCGTCAAAGGGGGTGCTTTGAGCCATGTTATCCGTCGCCGCCTTTCCCGACCACCGCCATGACCACGTGGCTTGCGTCGACGGCGCCCTTGACGCGGCTGATCGTCTCTGCCGCGATCGCGGCGCGCGCCTGACCCAGCTCCGCCGGGAGGTTCTGGCCATGGTCTGGAACTCGCACCGACCGGTAGGGGCCTATGAAATTCTCGCCCGCCTGACGCCCGAGGGCGAACGCGGGCCGGCGCCACCAACCGTCTATCGCGCGCTCGATTTCCTGCTGCGCGAGGGTTTCATCCATCGCATCGAGACCCGCAATGCCTTCATCGGCTGCGTGCGACCCGAGGCCCCTCACGTGGTGGAGATCCTGGTCTGCATCGCCTGCGGCCGGGCGGCGGAGCTGCCAGGCGAGCGTCCGCTCCGCGCCATTCGGCAAACGGCAGCGCATGTCGGCTTTTCGATCGAGAGCCAGACGATCGAACTGGCCGGACGCTGCGCCGAGTGCCAGGGCGGTTCCGTTCGCGACCAGGGCCGGAGCCGGGCCGCCGGCTAAGCGCATGATCCCGAAAGGCTACTTGGCTTTTCACGCGGGAGCGTCGCTTAATTCGTTGCAACGGCGCTCGGACATGACTTCTGGCCAATTTGACGCAAGTTATCGCGCGCGGCGGTTTGGTGCCGTTCTCCGTGGTCGGACTCACAGCGCGGCATTCAAGCGGGCAAATCCAGATTCGAGATCCTTGATTAAATCTTCGACGTCCTCAAGACCGGCGTGGAGCCGAAGCAGCGGGCCGTGACCTTCCCAGCGCGTGGCCGTACGCACCCGTTGTGGATCGGTCAGCACGATCAGGCTTTCGAAACCGCCCCAGCTATAGCCGATCCCGAACAGCTCCATATGATCGATCATCGCGGCGACGGCCTGCCGGGAAGCGGGCTTGAGCTCGACGCCGAAGAGCCCGGAAGCGCCGAGGAAATCCCGTTTCCACAGGGCATGGCCGGGGTCCGTCGGCAGGCCGGGATGAAGAACCCGTGCGACCTCGGGGCGCGCCTCGAGCCAGCGCGCGAGCGCGAGGCCGCTTTCCTGGTGGCGGGCGAGGCGAACACCAAGGGTGCGAAGGCCGCGCAATGTGAGATAGACGTCGTCCGGACCGGCGCCGAGGCCGAGCATGCGCGCAGTCTCGCGAAGCGCCGGCCAGGCCTGCTGGGTCGCGGAGATCGTTCCGATAAGAAGGTCGGAATGGCCGGCGAGGTACTTCGTGCCAGCCTGGATCGAGATGTCAACGCCATGCTCGAAGGGCTTGAAATAGAGCGGCGATGCCCAAGTATTGTCCATCACTACGAGTGCGGCCTTGGCATGCGCCGCAGCGGCGATGGCAGGGATGTCCTGCACCTCAAAGGTCAGCGAGCCCGGACTCTCGACGAAGACAACGCGGGTATTGGGCCGTACCTGATCGGCAATCTTGCCGCCGATCAACGGGTCGTAATAGGTGGTTTCGACGCCATAGCGGGCCAGCATGCCGCGGCAGAAGTTCCGTGTCGGCTCATAGACGCTGTCGACCATGAGGATATGATCGCCGGCCTTGAGGCAGGCCAGAAGGGCCGTCGTCACTGCCGCGAGGCCAGAAGGAACGACCAGTGCTCGATAGCCGCCTTCGATCTCCGCCACGGCGTTTTCCAGCGCGAAGGTGGTCGGCGTACCGTTCAAGCCATAAACCACCACCTGTTCGCCGCGCGCGCGCGCGGCGCGGATCTCGTCGTGGGTGGCGAGATCGGGAAAGATGACGGTCGAGGCGTGGTAAACGGGCGTATTGACGACGCCTTGGTGCTTCGCGGGGTCGCGGCCGGCGGTTACCAGCTTGGTCGGCTCTTTCATAATGTCATGCCATTGCGGAAAGTTGTCGGGATGCGGCGCAGCAGGTCGTTCGGCTCGATCAGCCGGTTTCGACGCGCGCCTCGGGCCGCGCGCCCCATTCACTCCAGGAGCCATCGTAGACCGCGACCTCGTGATGGCCGAGAACATCAAGCGCCAAGGCGAGCGCGCAAGCGCTCACGCCCGAGCCGCAGGTCGCAACGATGGGGCGATTAAGGTCTATCCCGGAAGCCGCGAACTTTTCCTTCAACGTTGCGGTCGGCAATAGGCAGCCGGATGCATCGACGATTTCGCCATGAGGCAGGTTGCGGCTTCCGGGCACATGGCCGCCCTTGAGGCCGGCGCGCGGCTCGGGGTCGATGCCTTTGAACCGGCCGGAGGAGCGGGCATCGAGCACCTGTTCGGCCCGGCTTTCGACATTGGCCTGCATTTGATCGAAGTCACGCACCAGTCGATGGTCGAAGCGGGCGGTGAAATGGCGCTCGCGGGGAAAGGGCGGACGGTCGTCCACCGGCCGGCCTTCGGCTTGCCACTTGCGGAACCCACCGTCCAGGACTGCGACATCGCGGACGCCGAAGACCCGGAACATCCACCACACCCGGCCTGCGCTGATGTTCGTGCCGGAACCATCGTAGACGACGATGCGGTTACCATCGCCAAGACCGAGCTTGCGCACGCGGCTCGCGAACTTTTCCGCGCTCGGCAGCATGTGGGGGTAGGGGCTCGCGTCGTCGGCGATATCGTCGATGTCGAAAAAAATCGCGCCTGGGATATGGGCGGCGCGATACTCCGCCTTCGCGTCGCGGCCCATCTGCGGCAGATACCAAGAGCCATCGACAATGCGGATATCGGGGCTGTCCAGATGCTCGGCGAGCCACGCCGTCGAGACCACGCTCCGCGGTTTGGATTCAGTCATGACCTCTCCCTCCCAAGGGCGCTGCTCTGTCTCGACCGCGCTTGTGCGTTTAGGCCAATTCGAGCGCGACACGACGGTTTTGCCGACCCTTGCTCTCGATCTTGCGAACGATGATGGCGCCAATCTCGCCAGTGCGGGCGACATGGGTCCCGCCGCAAGCCTGCAGATCGAGGCCGGCGATTTCAACCAAGCGGACTTGGCCTTGGCCCATCGGTGGCTTGACCGATAGCGTCTTGACCAATTCGGGCTGAGCCACAAGCTCCTCGTCACGGATCCAGCGCGCGGAAACCGCGTGATCTTCGCCGATCAACCGGGCGAGCTGCTCCGTGACCTCGCTCTTATCCGGCACCTCGCCGGCGCAATCGAAATCGAGCCGGCCTTTGCCATCGCCGACCTGGCCGCCAGTGACGGGATAGACGAGCACAGCCGAAAGCAGGTGGAGCGCGGTATGCATCCGCATCAGCCGGTGACGGCGCTCCCAGTCGATTTCAAGCACGACCTCCGCGCCGACCTCGGGCAACAAACCGCCCGGTGCCACGAGATGCAGAACCTGATCCGGTCCTTCGCCTTTGCGCGTGTCGAAGACCGCGATCTCGCGACCATCGGCCAGGCGAAGCCGCCCGGTGTCGCCCAACTGGCCGCCGCCCATGGGATAGAAGATCGTGCGGTCGAGCACGATCCCGGCGTCGCTTACCGCCAGGACGCGCGCGGTCGCGGTCTTGGCATAGGCATCCTCGCGGAACAGGAGCTTTGTCATGCGGACAACCGGTCCTATGAAAGCCACGGCGGCAACGGCAGATTCTTCGCGCGCAGGAACTCAGGATTATAGAGCTTGCTCTGATAGCGCGTACCGCTGTCGGCGAGAATGGTCACGATGACATGGCCGGGTCCGAGTTCCTTGGCAAGACGGATCGCGCCCGCGACATTGATCGCCGACGAGCCGCCGAGGCAAAGACCCTCGTGCTGCAGCAGATCGAATACCACCGGGAGGGCCTCCTCATCGGGAATCTGGTACGAGAAGTCGGGCCGGAACCCCTCGAGATTCTTCGTCACGCGGCCTTGGCCGATGCCTTCGGTGATCGAGCTACCCTCGGATTTGAGCGTACCCGTGGTGTAATAGCTGTGAAGCGCCGCGCCCTTGGGATCGGCGAGCGCGATCTTCACCGTCGGGCTGCGTTCGCGCAAGCCCATCGCGGTTCCGGCGAGCGTGCCGCCGGTACCGACGGCGCAGGTGAAGCCATCGACCTTGCCCGCGGTCTGGTCCCAGATTTCGGGCGCGGTGGTTTCAATATGCGCTTCCCGGTTCGCGACATTGTCGAATTGATTGGCCCAGATCGCTCCGTTAGCCTCGCTCGCGGCAAGTTCCTCGGCCAAGCGGCCCGAATAACGCACGTAGTTGTCCGGATTGCTGTAGGGAACGGCGGGCACCAGCCGCAGATCAGCGCCGCAGAGCCGGAGCATGTCCTTCTTCTCCTGGCTTTGCGTCTCCGGCATCACAATCACCGTGCGATAACCTAGGGCATTGCCGACCAGCGCGAGGCCGATCCCGGTGTTGCCGGCAGTGCCTTCGACAATGACACCGCCCGGCCGCAGCAAGCCACGCCGCTCGGCATCACGGACGATGAACAGCGCGGCACGGTCCTTCACCGAGCCGCCGGGGTTGAGAAACTCGGCCTTGCCAAGGATGGTGCAGCCCGTCGCCTCCGAGGCGCGCTTCAGCCGGACGAGAGGTGTGTTGCCAACGGAGCCGATGAAACCTTCGCGAATTTTCATTGCCGCTGCCATATTCTGAATTCTCACCGCACTCTTATTTCCTACGCCCACAGCGCAATGGGGTTCAAGGCTTTGGCACCGCATGCCGTTTCACTGCCACAGCCCGCGCAATTCCTCCCGGTGTCGGGCAAGCCATTGCAGCGCGATAATCGTCGTGGCATTGGCGATTTTTCCCTGGTCGAGAAGCGCAATCGCCGTTTCGACGGGCAGGACCATGACCCGGATGTCCTCGCCCTCCTCGGCGAGCCCATGGATGCCGCCAAGACCTGCTGTGTTGCAGCGCCCGACGAAAAGATCGATATGCTCGGAACAGGCTCCAGGGGTCGGAAAGTAGCTAAAAATCGGCTTCAGCGGCGGGATCAGCTTGCAGCCCGCTTCCTCGACCGCTTCGCGGATAGCTACCTCTTTGGCCGTCTCGGCCTGATCGATAATGCCGGCGACGATCTCGATCAGCCAGGGGGCGGCACCTTTGGCATAGGCGCCGGCACGGAACTGTTGGATTAGCACGACTTCGTCCCGCGCCGGATCGTAAGGCAAAACCGCGGCGGCGTGGCCGCGCTCGAAAACCTCGCGCCGGATTTCATCACCAAGGCCGCCGCCGAAAAGCCGGTGGCGCAAACGATACCGATCGACCCGGAAGTAGCCCTGAAAAACGGTCTTCCTCTCGATCAGTTCCACGTCGTCGGCCCCAAACATCGTACGCTGTCCTTTATTCCTTGTCGGCCTTCCGTGTTCCCGATTCTTCCGTCTTGGCTGCTTGCCAAAGTTCTTCGAGGGCCGCGAGATCGGTGCCTTCAAGCTTGGCACCGCGGGATTTCAGCTTGGCCTCCATCCAGTGGAAACGGCGCTCGAACTTGTTGTTCGTCGAGCGCAGCGCTGCCTCCGCGTCGACCCCGAGATGACGCGCGAGATTGGCGACGGCGAAGAGAACGTCTCCGAGTTCGTCCTCAAGCCGGCCACGGTCGGAATTTTGAGCCATCTCGTCACGAAGCTCGCCGATTTCCTCCGATATCTTGTCGAGGACTTGCACCGCCTCTGACCAAACGAAGCCGACGTGGGCGGCGCGGCGCTGCAGCTTTTCCGCTCGGACCAAGGCGGGAAGGGCGAGCGGCACGCCATCGAGCGCACTTTCGGCCTCCCCCTTGACGGCCCGCTCCCGCGCCTTATGCTCCTCCCACGCGAGCGTCTGCGCTGCGGCCGAGGCGACGGTGGCATCGGCGAAAACATGAGGATGGCGCCGGATCATTTTTTCCGAGATCGCCGTAACCACGTCGTCAAAATCGAAGTCCCCGGCCTCCGAGGCCATTTGCGCGTGATATACCACCTGAAACAGGAGGTCGCCAAGCTCGTTCCGCAGGGCGTCGCGATCGCCATCGCGGATCGCCTCGGCAACCTCGTAGGCTTCCTCAATCGTATAGGGCGCGATGGTGGCGAAGTTCTGCTCGCGGTCCCACGGGCAACCCCCGTTTGGGTCCCGCAGCCGCCTCATAATGCCTAGAAGCCGGTCGATGCCGGTTGATTGCGACCTCTCCATGGCGCGGCAGTATCGGAGGCAGGCGCGCGGCTTGCAACCGTCTTGAGATAAGAAAACGCGGCCGCCCTAGCGGTCTCCGCCGGGGCGAGCCGGAGCGCCCTATACCACCTGACCGATCTCCGGCTCAATTGGATGCACACGATTTAGATCGACCGCCATCGGCAGTGTTTTGTCCGCCACCAGGGCGCGGTGCCGTCGATATGGAAACGCCCGACGATTTCGATACCCATCGGTTCCGTTACGTCGTGCTAGGCATCGAGCTGCGCCACGTTCGGCATGTTAAGCGACGCGAGTGCTAAAAAATCGCGGGCTCGCCGACCGCGGCACCGAAGTCGGTCTCAAGGAAGTCGAAGTCGCAGCCTTCGTCGGCTTGACGGATATGCTGCGAGAACATCCAGCCGTAGCCTCGCTCGTAGCGCGGTTTCGCCGCCGGCAACGCCGCGCGGCGGCGCGCCAATTCGATCTCCGGCACGTCGAGGGTGATCATGCGTCCCGGCACGTCGACGGTGATGATGTCGCCGGTCTGCACCAGGGCGAGCGGCCCGCCGACAAAGGATTCCGGCGCCACGTGCAGGATACAGGCGCCATAGCTGGTACCGCTCATACGCGCGTCCGATATCCGCACCATATCGCG
>JAJYTL010000041.1 GCA_021793055.1 Pseudomonadota bacterium | reverse complement strand
TGAACTTAGCCATCACCATCGGCGCCAGGCTCGGCGGAAACAGCTTGTCGGTGGTGGCAAGAACATAGAGCACCTTGGCGCGGATTTTCGCGAGCTGGTCGGAGACCGAGAAGCGGCCCGCCGCGCCGCGCAGCACGAACAGCGAATTGGCATCGAAGTTCCGCGCCCAGGCTTCGGCCATGCGGCGCAACTCGGCCTCGCGCGCCGCCGCAACGGGAAAGCGCGCCTCAATCTGTTCCGCCATGCCGTAGAGCCGGAGAAAATCGTAACGCACGTCGGCCAGCGTCGCGAAGACGCCGCCCCGGTCGTAGAAGCGGCCGCCGTTCCAATTCGGATCGTCGAGCAGTTTCTGCAACGGATTGGGATCCTTGAGATCGACGGCGCGGCCGTCCGGTGCCGTCACCACCGGCACCAGGCCGTCCATGAAGTCGGGATAGCTCACGCCCCATTGAAAGGCCTGATAGCCGCCGAAGGAAATCCCGGCGACCGCGATCAGATGCGGGATGCCGAGGTGATCGAGCAGCGCCTTCTGCAGATTGACGATGTCGGCGAGGGCGATATCGGGAAAGTCCGGACCGTAGGGCATGCCGGTCCGCGGGTCGATGCTGCCCGGCCCGGTCGAGCCGAAGCTCGAACCCAGCATGTTGGAAGCGATCGCGAACACGCGATCGGTGTCGATCGCCTTGCCCGGCCCGACGATGTTGTCCCACCAGCCGAGCTCGCCCGCCGCGTTCAACCCGGCGGCATGGCCGCTTGAGGTATAGCCGTGGGTGATGAGAACGGCGTTGCGCTTGTCGGCCGCGAGCCGACCATAGGTCTCGTAGGCGATGGTCGCTTGCGGCAGAACCGCGCCGCTTACGAGGCGAAAATTCGCGACCGTCAGGCTTTGCGGCGTCACGGTGCCGAGGCTTGGAGCGGCGGGAGAGACCATCGGGAACGCCTTTCGAAAACGCGGCCGGCCGACCGGGCCGCTAGTCGCGGAGAAGCTCGTTGATCGAGGTCTTGGAGCGGGTCTGCGCGTCGACGCGCTTCACGATCACCGCGCAATAGGTGCTGGGGCCAGGCTGGCCGCCGATCGGCTTGCCCGGCCACGACCCCGGCACCACCACCGAATAGGCCGGCACGCGGCCGATGTGCACCTCGCCACTCGCGCGGTCGACGATCCGCGTCGAGGCGCCGAGAAAGACCCCCATGGAGAGCACCGCGCCCTGCTCGACGACCACGCCCTCGGCGACTTCCGAGCGCGCGCCGATAAAGCAATCGTCCTCGATGACGACCGGATTGGCCTGCAAGGGCTCCAGCACGCCGCCGATGCCGACGCCGCCCGAGAGGTGGCAGTTCTTGCCGATCTGGGCGCAGGAACCGACCGTCGCCCAGGTATCGACCATGGTGCCGGCGCCGACATGGGCACCGAGATTGACGAAGGAAGGCATGAGCACGACGCCCGGCGCGATATAGGCCGATCGGCGCACGATCGCGCCCGGCACGGCGCGGAAGCCCGCCTTGCGGAACTCCGCTTCGCCCCAGCCGGCGAATTTCGACGCCACCTTGTCGAACCACGGCGCGTCGCCGCCCGGCCCGCCCATGATCGGTGCCATGTCGTTCAGGCGAAACGAGAGCAGCACGGCCTTCTTCAGCCATTGATGCACCTGCCAGCCCTGCGCGCCCTTCTCGGCGACGCGGTAGGCGCCGCTGTCGAGCCCATCGAGCGCGGCCTCGACCGCCTCGCGCACGGCGCCTTTGGTGGCCGGCGAAATCTGCTCGCGCGTCTCCCACGCCGCTTCGATGGTGGTCTTGAGATCGGCTGGCGGCATCGCTGTCCCCGCATTCTGGTTGGGTTGCTTCGAGGCGCCGGCGGTCAACGCCCAGCCCGGCGCCCTCCGGCCGCGAACAATACCGGCGGAGGATACGCTGTCAATCGCCCGCCGTCCGCAGCGCGGCCTGCGCCGCCGCCTGTTCGCCGAGCCAGGCCGGCAAGTCCTCGACGACATGATGGATATGCTTAAGATCAGGGTCGCGGTCGCGCCAATCGGCTTCGCTCGGCACCCAGACGGTGGTCATGCCGAGGCGATGGGCGGGGCCGAGATTGACCGACATGTCCTCGACCATCGCCGCCTGCTCGGGTCGAATGCCGTATCGGGCGCACAGCACCTCGTAGGGCGCGGGATCGGGCTTCGGCCGGTAATCGGCAGCGACGACATCGAAGACGCCAATGAAATGGCGCTCGACCCCGAGCTTGGCCACGACGCGCTCCGCATAGCCCGCCGCCGCGTTGGTGAAGATCACCTTGCGACCGGGCAGGCGCGTCAGCGCCCGGTCGAGCTCGGGCCAGGGGTCCAGCGCGTCGAGCTCGATGTCGTGGACGTAATCGAGGAACTCCTTGGGCGGGATGTTGTGCACCGTCATCAATCCGCGGAGCGAGGTGCCGTATTCGAGGAAATAGCGGCGCTGAAGCCGGCGCGCCTCAGCCAGATCGATGTCGAAATGACGCGCGATATATTGCCCGATGCGTTGGCTGACCGAAGCGAAGAGATTGGTGCCGACCGGATAGAGCGTGTTGTCGAGGTCGAAAATCCAGGTTTCGACCGGACGGATCGACGGCCGCGTCGCAGATTGGGGCTGTTCCAGCATGGGCGCCACTTTGCCTTCTTGGGCCGGCGATGACAAGCCGCCAGAGGATGCCCTTAAAAACTTGTTAACCGACCCAGGTTTATACTAGCTCATGGTTGGTTAGCCGAGCGTTGTCCGCGATTTTTTGGGTCAGATAGGACATTGGAAACCGTAAACGGCCTGCGCGCCGAACGTGACCGATTTCTGGCTTTCGCCTTCGCGGCCGCCGACGCTCTGATCGAGATCGGCCGCGACGGGGCCGTACGCTTCGCCGCCGGCGCCACCCGCACGCTGTTCGGCACGCCGCCCGAGGACCTGGTCGGCGGCTCGATCTTCGATCACATTTTCGCCGCCAGCCAAAGCGCGCTTCACGCGGCGCTGGCGACGGCGGACAAGCAGGGCCGCTTCGCCCCGACCGCGCTCACGGCCTTGACCTCGGGCCGCGCGCTCACGGTCTCGGGCTCGTGCGTGCCGCAACTGCCGGGATCGGTGTTCCTCGCCTTCCGCGCCAACCAGGCGACGGCAGCGGCAGCGAAGCCCGCCGCGTCGGCACAGCCGCCGGCGGCGGTCGACGCGGCGGACGATCCGGCGAACCGACTGCTCGACGCCGCCGCCTTCGACAAGGTCGCGCGCCAGTCGATGAGCGCGCCGGGAAGCCAGGGGCAGCCCTATCGCGTCAACCTGCTCGCCACCAAGGGCCTCGCCCAGGCGGAAGGCCGGCTGGTAAAAAAGGGGCTTGGGCGCGAGCTTTCGGGTGCCATCGCGCGGCTTCTGAAGCGGCGCTCGGTGCGCGGCGCGGCAACCCGGCTCGGCGACGACCAATATGCCTTCATTTCCGAGCACGGCGCCTCGGTCGATGATCTCCAGGCCGAAATCGGCGCCCTGGTGCGCGAGACGGCGCCGGAAGAGGCGGACGCCATCGAGGTCTCCGGCAGCAGCCTTCAGCTCACCGCCCAGCCGGGTACCGAGAAAGACGCCATGCGGGCGCTGCGCTACACGCTGAACCAGTTCACCGAGGGCAAGAGCGAGCTCACGAACCGCGAGTTCGTCGTCAAGTCGCCGACCCTGCTCGCCGATACCGTCGCCCGCATCAACACCCTGCGAAGCGTCATCACCGGCCACCGCTTCCGCCTCGCCTACCAGCCGATCGTGCATCTCGGCGATGGCAAGCTGCACCACTTCGAGGCGCTGATGCGGCTTGCCGATCAGGCCTCGCCGGCCAGCACGGTGCTGTTCGCCGAGGGCGTCGGCCTCGCCACCGAGCTCGATCTCGCGGTGTCGAGCGACGTCCTGGCGGCGGTTTCCCGCGCCAAGCTTCAGGGCATGAACCATTCGGTCGCGATCAACATCTCCGGCAGATCCCTGATGACAGAGGGCTTCGCGGCCGATCTCTCTGAGCTCTTGCAATCCTACCGCGTGGACCCCGGGGCCATTCTGCTCGAGATCACGGAATCGTCGCGCATCGGCGATCTTCCGGCGGCGCGTGAGACGATCGACCGCTTCCGCGCCGCCGGCTACCCGGTTTGCCTCGACGATTTCGGCGCCGGATCGAGCGATCTGCAATATCTGCGTCATCTCGCGGTCGATTTTGTCAAGATCGACGGCGCCTACGTGCGTGAAATCCGCAAGGAGCCGCGCCACGTCCCCTTCGTCAAGGCGATCATCCAGCTCTGCCGCGATCTCGATATCCGCACCATCGCCGAGATGATCGAGAACGCGGAAACGGTGAAAATCCTCGCCGGGCTCGGCGTCGATTACGGCCAGGGCTACCTGTTCGGCAAGCCGAAGATCGGACTGCCGACGAAGTGACCGGCACCGACGCCCGACGGAAAACGACGCCGCCGATCCGGGCTTGACCGGCGGGAGGGGGATTCTCTTGTTTAGCCTGTTGCGATCCCGCCGCGCCGCTAAGAAGGTGCCGAAGGCGCTGAGCTACGAGGCGGCGCGCGATCTCGTGCAAGACGACGAGACCGAAGTGCGCCGGGCGCTCGCCAAACGCGCCGACGCCAAGCCCGAAATCCTCTATTATCTCGCCGCCGACAAGGCGCCGGCGGTGCGCCGCGAGGTGGCGGCCAATCCGGCGACGCCGGCCCAGGCCGACCTTCTGCTCACCGCCGATCCCGACGACGAGGTGCGCTGCCAGCTCGCGCGCAAGATCGGGCGCCTGATGCCGTGGCTCGACAGCGACAAGAAGACCCAGATCCGGGAAGTCACCATCGAGGTCCTCGAACGGCTGGCCGCCGACACGCTGCCCCGCGTCCGCGCGCTCCTGGCGGAGGAACTGAAACGGGCGCCGAACGTGCCGATGGAGATCGTCCGCCGCCTCGCCGCCGACGTCGAGAGCGTCGTCGCGGTGCCGATTCTGGAATATTCCCCGCTATTGTCCGATCACGACCTGGTCGAGGTCATCGCCAAGGGCGTCGCCGAGGGCGGGCTGTCCGCCATCGCGCGGCGCGCCGCGGTCGCGGCGCCGGTCGCCGATGCCATCGTCGCGACCCTCGACGTGCCGGCGGTCGCGGCGCTTCTCGCCAACCCCTCGGCCGAGATCCGCGAAGCGACCATGGAGCAGATCGTCGAGCACGCGGCCGAGGCGGAGTCCTGGCACAAGCCACTGGTGCTGCGCTCCGAGCTGTCGCTCCGCGCCATGCGCCGCATCGCCCAGTTCGTCACCGCCTCGCTGGTCGATATCCTGGTCGACCATCACGACCTGCCGGAGACCTTCGCCAACGAATTGAAGAGCACGGTGCGAAGCCGGCTCGCCGCGCCGGAGGAAGCGGCGGACTGGAAGGCGATCGCGAGGGAGGCCGCCGCGCTGGACGCCAAGGGCGCGCTCGACGACGAGTGCATCGCCGACGCAGCGGAGCGCGGCGCGCACGATTTCGCGCTTTACGCCCTCGCCTTTCGCGCCAAGATCCGGCTTGAGATCGCGCAACGCATCGTCGCGGCGCGCGACCCCAAGGCGATCACCGCCCTCGCCTGGAAGGCCGGGCTTTCGATGCGAACGGGAATGCGCCTGCAACTCCGTCTCGGCCAGGTGCCGCCGCAGGCGATCCTCAACGCCCGCAACGGCATCGATTATCCCCTGAGCCCCGACGACATGGAATGGCAGATCGGCTACTTCAGCTCGTAAGGCCGGACTCGAAGTCGGCCGCGGCCTCGTTGCGGATCATCGTGCCGACGCCATGCGCGGTGAACAGTTCGAGCAGCAAAACGTGGGGAACGCGGCCGTCCAGGATATGGACCGCCTGGACGCCGGCCTCCAGCGCGTAAAGGCAGGTCTCGACCTTCGGGATCATGCCGCCGGTGACCACGCCCTCGGCGAGAAGCGCGCGCAGCTGCTTCACGGTCAGGGTCGGGATCAGCTTCTTGTCGCGATCGAGAATGCCGGGAACATCGGTGAGCATGACGAGCTTGGCGGCGCGCAACGCGCCGGCGACCGCGCCGGCGACCGAATCGGCGTTGATGTTGTAGGTCTCGCCGTCCTCGCCGAAGCCGACCGGCGCGATCACCGGAATGGTGCGGGTCTCGCGCAAGGTATAGAGCAGCTCGGGATTGATCTTGTGCGGCTCGCCGACGAAACCGAGATCGAGCAGGCGCTCGATGTTGGAATCCGGATCGCGTTGGGTGCGGCGGAGCTTGCGCGCCTCGATCAGCCGCCCGTCCTTGCCGGACAATCCGATGGCGAGGCCGCCGGCGTCGCCGATGGCACTCACCAGCTCCTTGTTGATCGCCCCGGAGAGTACCATCTCGACGACCTCAAGTGTCGCCCGGTCGGTGACCCGCAGCCCGTCGAGGAACTGGCTCTTGATGTTGAGCCGCTCCAGCATGGCGCCGATCTGCGGCCCGCCGCCATGCACCACCACGGGATTGATGCCAACCTGCTTGATCAGCACCACGTCGCGGGCGAACGAGCGCGCCGCCTCGCTTTCGCCCATGGCATGACCGCCGTATTTGATGACGAAGGTCTGACCGGAAAAGCGCCGCATATAGGGCAACGCCTCGGAAAGCGTGCGCGCGGTGGCGAGAAGCTCGGGGCTCGGGGTCTGGCTGTCGTTCATGGCCAAAGGCTTATAGCGCAATCGCCCGCGCTTCGCCAGAATCAGCGCGGGGCCAGAATCAGCGCGGGGCCAGAATCAGCGCGGGGCCAGAATCAGCGCGGGCCGGCGAGCGCGGCGAGTTCGGCGCGCAGATCGGCGATGCCGGCGCCGGTGCGCGAGGAGGTCGCGGCGATCTCGGGATAGGCCGCGGGCCGGCGGGCCAGCTCGGCGGCGATGGCGGCCCGAAGCGTCTCGGCCGCCGCGACGGTGATTTTGTCGACCTTGGTCAGCACCACCTGATAGACCACCGCCGCCTTGTCGAGCAGCGCCATGGCCTCCCGGTCAGCGTCCTTGATGCCGTGGCGGGCGTCGATCAGGAGCAGGACGCGGACCAGCCCCGGCCGGCCGCGAAGATAGTCGAAGACCAGCCCCGTCCAGGCCGCGATCTCGCGCTTCGAGGCGCGCGCGTAGCCATAGCCCGGCAGGTCGACGAGCGAGAGGCACCCACCCAGGCGGAAGAAATTCAGCATTCGGGTACGGCCCGGCGTGTTGGACACCCGGGCCAGGGTCTTGCGCCCGGTCAGAGCGTTCACCAGGCTCGACTTGCCGACGTTGGAACGGCCGGCGAAGGCGATCTCGGGCAAATCCGCCGCCGGCACCTGATCGATCCGGGCGATGCTCGCGACGAAGACGCATTCGCCGGCGAAAAGAACCCGGCCCGCCTCCAAAGCGGGATCAGCAGCCGCGCCCGTCTCCACGGCTCACGCCTTGACCCCCATCCGCCGCATGATCAGCCACTGCTGGGTCAGCGAAAGAAGGTTGTTCCAGGTCCAGTAGATCACCAGCCCGGCCGGGAAGTGCGCCAGAAGATAGGTGAAGAAGATCGGCATCAGCATGAACAGCTTGGCCTGCATCGGATCGGCCGGCGCCGGGTTCAGGCGCTGCTGCAGGAACATGCTGGCGCCCATCATCAACGGCCAGGCGCCGATCTCGAGAATGTGGGGCGGCGTCCACGGGATCAGCCCGAAGAGGTTGAAGACGGTGGTCGGGTCGGGCGCGGAGAGATCGTGGATCCAGCCGTAGAACGGCGCGTGGCGCATCTCGATGGTGACGAACAGCACCTTGTAGAGTGCGAAGAACACCGGCACCTGGAGCAGCACCGGCAGACAGCCGGCGGCGGGATTGATCTTCGCCCGCTTGTAGAGCTCCATCACCTCCTGGTTCATCTTGTTGCGATCGTCGGCGTACTGCTCGCGGATCTCGGCGATGCGGGGCTGTAGCCGCTTCATCTCGGTCATGGCGCGATAGGATTTCTGCGCCAGCGGGAAGAAGACGAGCTTGATCAGGGTGGTGAGGGCGAGGATGGCGAGGCCAAAATTGCCGAGCACCGAGTTCAGGTAGTCGAGCGCGTAGAAGATCGGCTTGGTGAGGAAATAGAACCAGCCCCAATCGATGGCGAGATCGAACCGCTCCACGTGGTCGTGCTTAGCGTAATAGTTGAGAAGCTGGGTCTCCTTGGCGCCGGCGAAGAACCGCGCCGAACTCGCCGCCGCGCCATGGGCCGGCACCGTGACCGCGCCGCCGAGATAGTCGACCTGATAGCGGTTTTTGTACGGCCCGCCCGCGGCGTAGCGGAAGTTCGCGGTGACCGGAATCTTCTGGTCCGGAATCAGCGCCGCCAGCCAATATTTGTCGGTAATGCCGATCCAACCGCCGGTGGTGGATTTTCGGATGCTGCCGTCGTCCTTCAGGGTCTTGTACTTGTACTCCGACAGGCGGTCATTGAAGACGCCGAGCGGCCCCTCGTGCAGAAGGTAATAGCCGAGCGTCTTCGGCGTGCCGTCGCGCGCGATCAGGCCGTAGGGAAACAGCGTCACCGGCTGGCCGGTCTGATTCTCCACCTTCTCCTCAATGTGGAACATGTAATCCTTGTCGATGGAGAAGACCATGGCGAAGCGGAGACCCTGGCCGTTGTCCCAGGTCAGCGTCACCGGATGATCGGCCGACAGCGCGCCGCCGCTGCTCTGCCACTTCGTGTTGGGGCCGGGCAGCGCGATCTTGTTGCCGGCGTTGTCGGTCCAGCCGAAGCTCGCGTAATAGGGATGCGGGCTCCCGGGCGGCTCCAGCAAGGTGATCACCGGGCTCTTGTTGCTGACCGTCTCGTGGTAGTCAAGCAATCGAAGATGATCGATGCGGGCGCCTTCGAGGGAGATCGAGCCGCTGACCGTGCCGTTGTCGATCTTGACCCGGCCCGAGCGCGCGAGCGCCGCCGGCAGGGCCTGCGGCGAGAGGCCCGAGGTGCCGCCGGCAAACGAGGCGCCGGCGCCGTTGCCGCCGGGCGCGACCTCGGTCGCAGGCGCCGTCGCCGGGGCTCCGGCCATGCCGGTCTTGGCCGGGGCCGCGGTCTGGGCGGGCGTCGCCGGATGCTTCTTAGCCAACTCGGAAGTGCCGAAGAAGAACTGGAAGCCGAACAGAATGGCGACCGAGATGGCAATGGCGATGATCAGATTCTTTTGCTCGGACATCGAACTCAAACCTTCGGAGAGGAAGCCTTCGTCGGCAACGCGCCGGGGGCTGGCGGCACCGGGTCATAGCCCTGGCCGCCCCACGGATGGCAGCGGGAAAGACGCCGGAGCGCGAGCCCGAGGCCCTTGACGGGCCCGTGGCGGTGGATCGCCTCCTGGGCGTAAGCGGAGCAGGTCGGCTGATAGCGGCAGTTGACACCGAGCCAGGGCGAGATCAGCACCCGGTAGAGCGTAATCAGCCCGTTCAGCAAGGCGGCAACGATCTTCATCCTCACCCTCGCTCTGCCGGCTCGCCGTCGCGCCAGAGGCCGAGCCGGTGCAGCGCATTTTCCATGTCACCGGCGAGGAGGAGGAACGGGCGGCTCACAGCGCCCTGCCGGCCGATCACAACGTAATCCAGGCCCGTCGCCGCATGTTGCGGCAGAATCATCTCGGCCACCGCCTTCAGGCGCCGCCGCGCGCGATTGCGGCTGACCGCGTTGCCGACCCGGCGGCTGACGGTAAAACCGACCCGGAACCCGGCCTGGCCCGGCGCCGCCGCCGCCTGCAGCACCAATCCCGGCGTCGCAAAACGCCGGCCGGCGCCGCGAACGCGCAGGTATTCCGCCCGCTGTTTAAGGCGCCCGAGGCGGGCCGCCATCAAACCTAGGCCGAGAGCTTCTTGCGGCCGCGCGAACGCCGCCTCGCGATGACCTTGCGGCCGCCGACCGTCGCCATGCGCGAGCGGAAGCCGTGCCGGCGCTTGCGCACCAGAGCGCTAGGTTGATAGGTCCGTTTCATCGCCGCACTCCGTCCTGACCGCCGGCCTCACCAAAATGGCAGGCCCCGGTGTATAGGGGCAAGGCGGGCCGAAGTCAACCCAGAGCCGGCGGCGGATCGCCGCCGAAACCGGCTCGCCGCGCCGCGCCTTAGGCATTCGCGCTAGGGGTTTGGGGCGCCGAGCAGGGCATCGCGGAAGCGGCTTTTGACGTAGGCGCCGTCGCGGGGCGGCAGGACCAGCGGCACATGGGCGGCCGAGATCTTGACCTGGCCGAGAATCGGCCCCGGCGCGCCGCCGACCTGCTGGCAAAGCCGCGCCAGGCCGCTCTCGTCCTTGACCGTCATCGTCGCCGGGAAGCCCGCCGCCTTGGCTATGGCGGCGATATCGACACCGAAGGCGGTGTGGGTCTTCTGCATGCCGGTCTCGGCGTAATGCTCGTTGTCGAGCACGACGACGGCGAGATTCTCCGGCTTTTGCACCGCGACCGTCGCCAGGGCGCCGAGCCCCATCAGCATCTCGCCATCGCCGGTGATCACCAGCACCCGGCGCTTCGGCTGCGCCAAGGCAAGGCCGAGGCCGATGGTGATGGCGCTGCCCATGGCGCCCCAGAGGTAGAAGTTGAGCGGATGGTCGCCCACCGCCGCGCAATCCCACACCGGCGAGCCGAGCCCGGCGACGACCAAAAGATCGCCGCGATTGGCGAGCAATTCCGCCACCACCTTGCGGCGATCGAGCCCGACGCCCGACGCCATTGCCGTTGCCATCGCCGCCGTCACGCCGCATCCTCCGCGAAACTCTTGGCACCGATCAAGCGCTGCGAGATGAAGACCGCGACCGGCGCGCCGCCGTCGAAGGCGAGCCGGGCCGCGGCCGCCACCGTCTCGCCGGCGCTCGCCGCCTCGGTCAGCGGATAGACCGTCACGCCCATGAGATCGACCGCGGCCATCGCCCGCTGGCCCATCGGCACCTGCCAGGGATTGAATTCGGCCCATTCGCCGCGGCGGGTCACCAGCATGAGAAACGGCAGCCGGCAGCTTTCCAGCAGCGACAGCGTGTTGATGCAGTTGCCGACGCCGCTCGACTGCATCAGCAGCGCCGCTCGCTCGCCGCCGAGCCAGGCGCCGGCGGCAAGGCCGATGCCCTCTTCCTCGGTGGTCAGCGGCACGGTGCGGATCTCGGGATCGGCCTCGCACAAGCGGATCAGCTTGGCGTGGCCGGCGTCCGGCACATAGGAAACGATGCGGATATTCGCCGCCTTGAGGGCATGGAAAATATCCGCCGGCCAATCGGCCGGCGCCGCGGCGCCGCTCATGCCGCTGCGGCCGTGGCACGGGGCGACATGGCGAAGCCGAGCGCCTTGAGATCGGCGATCAGCTTGCCCGACATCTCGGCGTTCAGAGCCTGAAGCGGCGGCCGGAGCCGCGCGAAGTCCGGATCGTCGTGGTAATGCGCGACGATGCGCTTCAAGGCCGGGATCAGCGGATAGGCCTGGATCGCCTTGCGCACCGCGGTGATCTCGGCCTGCAGCGCGTCGGCGTCCGGCCCCTGCCAGTTGAGGAAGACCTTGCGGCAGCCCGCGACGTTGACGTTGCCGGAGGCGGTGATGCAGCCGGCGCCACCACCGCGCAGAGTATCGAGCAGAAACACCTCAGAACCGGCGAAGGTGCCGAAGCCCGGAAAGCGCTCCAGCATCGCCTTGGTGTTGTTCCAATCGCCCGAGCTGTCCTTCAGCCCGACCACGGTCTTCGGATAGGCCTCGCGCAGCCGCGCCACGAGATCGAGGCTGATCGGCACCTGCGATACCGGCGGGATGTGATAGAGGTAAACGCGGAGCGCCGCCGAGCCGACCTGCTGGATGACCTCGCTATAAAAGGCGAAGAGCCCGTCGTCGCTGACGTTCTTATAATAGAAGGGCGGCAGCATGAGGACCGCGCCGCAACCCTTGGCGACGGCGTGGCGGGTCAGCGCCACGGCATCGGGAAGCGCGCAGGCACCGGTGCCCGGCATGAAGCGCGCCGCCGGGATGCCGGCCTCGATGGCGGCGTCGAGCAGCTCGGTCTTCTCGGTCATGGACAGCGAGTTGGCCTCGCTCGTGGTGCCGAAGACCGCGAGGCCGTCGACGCCCTCCTGCATCAGCCAGCGGCAGAACCCGACGAAGCGGCGCTGATCCACGGCGCCTTTTTCGGTAAAGGGCGTCAGCACGGGCGCCACGACGCCGCGAAACGGTTGATCGCTCATTTGTTTCCTCGCTTTTCACGCACCGGCACCCGGGCCGCTTCGGGCCGCACGGTCGCCGTCGATGTTCTTTATCCGCACCGTCAGTTTGCACAGCTCACGGCAAAAATCTAATGGCAATCGGCGCCCGGCGCGGCTTTGTCCCGCTTCGGTTATAAAACACTTATATAGTGTCTAATTTATATTTTTCCGCATTATTTTGTGTATCTATTAAAATGTGCAGTTAGTCGCGTTATATCTAGGCCGTAACGCCCCGGCGAGGGCGGCAACATGGAGGGACCACGATGGCATTGCAGCTTGGCGATATCGCGCCCGATTTCGAGCAGGAGAGCACGCTCGGGCGCATCCGGTTTCATCACTGGCTCGGCGACAGCTGGGGCATCCTGTTCTCGCATCCGAAGGACTTCACCCCGGTCTGCACCACCGAGCTCGGCTATGTCGCGCGGCTCAAGCCCGAGTTCGAGAGGCGCGGCGTGAAGGTCATCGGCCTCAGCGTCGATTCCTCGGGCGCGCACGAGAAATGGGCCGCGGACATCGCCGAGACCCAGGGCCAGGCGTTGAACTTCCCGCTGATCGCCGATGCCGACCGTAAGGTGTCGACGCTCTACGGCATGATCCACCCCAAGGCCAACGACACCCTGACCGTGCGCTCGGTCTTCGTCATCGACCCGCAAAAGAAGATCCGCCTCACCCTCACCTACCCGGCGAGCACCGGGCGCGATTTCGACGAAATCCTGCGGGTGGTCGATTCGCTCCAGCTCACCGACAAGCACAAGGTGGCGACGCCGGTGAACTGGAAGCCGGGCGATGACGTCATCATCGTCCCCTCGCTGACCGATCCGGCCGAGGTGAAGCGGCTGTTCCCCAAGGGCTACAAGGAGCTCAAGCCCTATCTCCGGGTGACGCCGCAGCCCGGCCGCTGAGGGCAGAGGCGGGCGCGAGCCGGCGCGTCGGCCCTAATAGGGCCGGCGCGCCTTGAGCGCCGCGTTCAAGGTGCCGTCGTCGAGATAATCGAGATCGCCGCCGATCGGCACCCCTTGGGCGAGGCGCGATACCTGGACGCCGCTGCCGGCCAGGCGGTCGGTGAGATAATGGGCGGTGGTCTCGCCGGCGACCGTTGCGCCGGTGGCGATGACCACTTCCTTGACCTGGCCCTCGGCGACGCGGCGCAGCAGCTGGTCGATGCGAAGCTCCTCCGGCCCGACGCCGTCCAAGGCCGAAAGCGTGCCGCCCAAGACATGATAGCGGCCGCGGAAGCCGCCGGCGCGGTCGAGCGCCCAGAGATCGGAAATATCCTCGACCACGCAAAGCTGGCTGTCGTCGCGCGCCGCGTCGCGGCAGATGGCGCACGGCTCGGCGGTATCGAGATTGCCGCAGATTGAGCAGGGATGGACGCGGAGCGCCGTCTCCTCGAGCGCCCGCGCCAGCGGCAGCATCAGGACGTCCTTGCGCTTCAGCAACGCCAGCGCCACGCGCCGCGCCGAGCGCGGGCCGAGCCCCGGCAGCCGGGCGAGCAACTCGATCAGGCGCTGGAGATCGTCGACCGCCATCGCCCGCGCCGCGCCGCTTGCGCGCTCTGGAATCAAAACGGCAGCTTGATGCCGGGCGGCAGCTGCAGGCCGCCAGTGACCTTGCCCATCTCTTCCGCGACATAGGCGTCGAGCTTGGCGCGCGCGTCGCGATGGGCGGCGACCACCAGGTCCTCCAGCACCTCGGCCTCGTCGGCATTGATCAGCGAGGGGTCGATCTTGAGCCGGCGCATCTCGCCCTTGCCGCTCAAGGTGACGGTGACGAGGCCGCCGCCGGACGCGCCGACGATCTCGTGCTCGTCGAGCTTGGCCTGCATCTCGGCCATGCGCGATTGCATCTGTTGCGCCTGTTTCATCATCTGGCCGAGGTTCTTCATCCGTCCGCTCCTTCCTCGCGCGCGCCGTCTTCCGGCGCCTCGCTATCATGTTCCGGGTCATGTTCCGGGTTGAATTCGTCCGCCGCCGCGCGCACGGCGCGGATCGCGGCGCCGGGAAAGGCCGCGAGCGCCGCCTGCACCAAGGGTTCGGTCATCACCTCGGCCTCGCGCGAGGCGGCCTCGGCGCGGGCCGTCTCGGCCAGGGTCGGCTGGCCGGCTTCGGCCGAGACCACGACGCCCCAGCGCCGGCCGGTCCAGCGCTGCAGCCGGTCGGACAGCACGCCGGCGACGTCGGCGGGCGCCTCCGCCGGCAGACGGAACTCGATCCGGCCGGGCTCGAAGCGCACGAGATGGACGTAGTTGTAGAGATAACCCTTGAGCAGCAGATCGCGCTTTTCATCGGCAAGCGCGAGCAGCGCCGCGAGATCGGCCGGATCGGCCGCCGCGCGCGGCTCCAAGCCCGGCTCGGCCGCGGCGACCGGCGCGCTCTGGCGGAGCGGCGCCGGCCGGCCGCCAGCTTGCTGCAGGGCGCGTGCGCCGCCATCGCCAAGCGCGGACGTGGGCGCGGGCGCGGGCGCGGGTCCGGCATTGGAGCCGGGAGTGGGCGCGGAAGCCGCCGGAGAGATCACCGAGGCCATGCCGGCCGCCGTCAGCGCCTGCACGAGATCTGCCGGCGCCGGCAGATCGGCGGCGAAGCAGAGCCGCATCAGCACCATTTCCGCCGCCGCCACGTCCGATCCCGCCTGGCGCAGTTCGTCCTGGCCCTTCAGCAGCATCTGCCAGAAGCGCTGCAGCACCGGCACCGAGAGCGCGGCGGCCAGGGCGCGGCCGCGATCGCGCGCGAAATCGGCCACCGTCGCGTCCTCGGCGACCTGCGGCGTCACCTTGATGCGGCTGACCCAATGGCAGACCTCGAGGAGGTCGCGCATCACCACCTGCGGATCGGCGCCGGCCTGGTACTGGTCGTGGAACAAATCGAGCGCCGCCTGGATATCGCCCTGCATCAGCGCTTCAAACAGATCGAAGATGCGGCCGCGGTCGGCGAGGCCCAGCATGTCGCGCACCGCCTCGGCGGTGACCTTGCCGTTGCCGTGCGCGATCGCCTGATCGAGCAGCGATTGCGCGTCGCGCACCGAGCCTTCCGCCGCGCCGACGATGAGGCCGAGCGCCGCGCGCTCGGCCGGCACGCCCTCAAGCTCGGCGATGCGCGCGAGATCGGCGAGCAGCACCTCGGAATCGACCCGGCGCAGATCGAAGCGCTGGCAGCGCGAGAGCACCGTCACCGGGACCTTGCGGATCTCGGTGGTGGCGAAGATGAACTTCACGTGGGGCGGC
>JAJYTL010000434.1 GCA_021793055.1 Pseudomonadota bacterium | reverse complement strand
TCACCATGGCGAAATAGATCGTCTGGACGCGCAGCGAGAAGAAGCTGATGACCAGCGCCATGGCCAGGGAAAACAGCAGCGCGGCGGCGAGCCCGAGCAGCACCGCGCCCCAGCCCGGCGCGAGATGCTGCAACACGATGGCGACGCCATAGGCGCCGATGCCGAAGAACATGGTATGGGCGAAGGAGACGATCGCGGTATAGCCGAGCAAGAGGTCGTAGCTCGCCGCCAGCACCAGGAAGATGCAGATGTTGGAGACCGTGCGATAGGCTATGGTGCCGGGAAAGAGGAACGGCGCGCCGGCGAGCGCCGCGAGCACGGCGATCAGAACCACGGTCAGGATCGGGCTGCGCGGATAGTCGCCGGATAGCAGATGATAGAGGATGGGTTTCCGCATCGTGCTAGCCTATTTCACCGGCTTCAGCCCTTGCGGGCGCCACATGAGCACCAGGACCATGAGTCCGATCGAGGAGAACAGCGCCACCTTCGGAAACATGTAGATGGTGTAGTTGTTGAGCAGGCCGACGAGTACCGCGCCGTAGAAGCAGCCTGAGATCGAGCCCTTGCCGCCGATGATGATGACGATGATGATCAGGACCAGCATCTCGGCGCCGAGGCCGGTGCCGACCGAGCTTTGATAGAGCCCCCACATCACGCCGCCCGCGCCGGCGAGCGCCGCGCCGGCGACGAACACCGAGATGAACAGAAGCCGGATGCGATAGCCCAAGGCCTCCACCATCTCGATGTTCTCGACCCCGGCGCGGATCAGCAATCCGACCTTGGTCTTGTTGATGATGCGATTGAGCAGCCAATAGATGCCAAGCCCGATGGCGGCGGCGAGCAGGCGGTACTTCTCCACCGTGACGTTGGCGAAGGTGAAGCCGCCTTCGAGCGCCGCGGGCTTGGTCATCGGCAGGAGGTCCGGTCCCCACAGCGCCTTCAGCAATTCGCCGATGATATAGGCGGCACCGACCGTGACCAGGATCTGCTTCAAGGGATCGCCGTAAACCGGGCGGATGATCAGCCGCTCGAAGGCATAGCCGACGATGCCGACGCCGACGAAGGCGACGACGAAGGCCGGCGCGATAATGCCGATATCGCTGACGAAGCCCTGCGACCAGCGCCAGGCGTAGAGCGCGAGCAGGCAGATGAGCCCCAGCGCCGCCGCGAGGCCGTACCGCGCTCCGGCCTTGGCCTTGCGCGCCGGCGGCAGCGCCGCGACGATGGCGGCGAGCGTGAGCGAGAGGGCAAGCGCGCCGATCGTCCATTGCGCGGCCGCGGGCGGCGCCCATTTCAGGCCGGCGAGGGATTTCAGCGGCCACAGGCCGGTCTCGAACCCGGTGACGACGGTGGCGCCGAGAAAGGCGCCGACGGTGATCAGCGCGCCATGGCCGAGGTTCAGCACGTCCATCAGGCCAAACGTCAAGGTCATGCCGGAGGCCATGACGAAAATCATCAGCCCCATGCCGATGCCGGCGACGGTGAGCGTGATCCAGGTCGCGAAAGGAATGCCGAGCAGGCCGATGCCGGCCACCGCCACGAGCAGGACGTATTCCGGATAGGCGTCGGCGATCCGCTTCGGGTTGGGCCGGGGTGCGCGCGCCGCGGTTTCGCTCATCGCCCTGTCCTATTGATGCGAATCGAGGCTGAGGCCGAGCAGCCGGTGCTGCAGCGCCTCGTCCGCCGCGAGCGCCGCCATTTCTCCGCGATAGACCACCTTGCCGTCGTCCATCACCGCTACCCTGTCGCCGAGCGCGCGCGCGAAGTTGAAATTCTGTTCCACCAGCAGGACCGTGGTCTCGGCCCGCTTGAGCGCGCGGAAGGCCTCGATCATGTGCTGGATGATGGCCGGGGCGAGGCCCTTGGTCGGTTCGTCGATAAGGATCAGCTTGCGCGGCTCGATCAGCGCCCGGGCGATGGCGAGCATCTGCTTCTGGCCGCCGGAGAGCGCGCCGGCTGGGGTCGACCAGAATTTCTTCAAGGCCGGGAAGATGTCGAAAATCCAGGCGAGGCGGCCTTCGTCCATCGGCCCCGCGCGGCTCGCCACCTCCATGTTCTCGGCCACCGTCAGGCCGCCGAAAATGCCCATGTCTTCCGGCACGTAGCCGATGCCCTCGCGGGCGATCTCGGGCGTCGAGAGGCGGCCGATGTCGCGGCCGCCAAGGGTGAGCCGGCCGGCGCTCGCGCGCCACAGCCCCATCACGGTGCGCAGCGTCGTGGTCTTGCCGGCGCCGTTGCGGCCGAGCAGAACGGTGATGCCGCCGGCCGCGACTTCGAGATCGACGCCATGCAGGATGTGGTAATGGCCGATATGTGTGTGGACGCCGTCGAGCGTCAGCAGCGCCGCGCTCATCGCCCCGACTCCTCGGCCGCCCCGTCCGGCGCTTGGCCGAGATAGGCTTCGCGCACCACCGCCGAGGCCATCACCGCGGCGGGTTCGCCGTCCGCCACCAATTGGCCGTTGTGCAGCACGACGATGCGATCGGCGAGCGAGCGCACCACGT
>JAJYTL010000433.1 GCA_021793055.1 Pseudomonadota bacterium | reverse complement strand
GAGGCTTGCGCGCGCCACGGCATGAACGGCGTAACCGCCGGGTCGAGGCCGAACAGCGCGGCCTATGCGGCTTTCGTTGCCGCCCTCAAGAGCGACAGCGTCCTTCGCGCTCGCGCCCAGGCCGAGCTTGATGCGATGGATCCGCGCGTGCTGATGAAAAGCCACGTTGACCGGTGGAAGAAATCTCTGCTGGAAAACGCCATACAAGGAGTGCCGGCCCCATGAGCGGATCACAAGCAACGACCCAGACCGACGACACGCCAGAAGTCGTCATCGAGTTCGAGGATGACGCACCTCCGGCGACCGAAGGGGGCGCCCCGCCGAAAACAGAGGACCGCGAGCCGGTATCCCAGGAGGATTTGCGGGCGCTCCTTGAGCGCGGCAAACGACAGATCGAGGCGGAGCGGCAGGCGCGAGACCGGGCAGAGGCTCGCGCTGCCGAGCTTGAGCGCGCCGCCCAGGAGGCGCAGGGCGCTCTCCGAACCCAGACGGGCGCGCGGTTCCAGGCTGAGGAATCGGCGCTCGATGTGGCGATCTCGGCAGCCGAGCGCGAGGCCGACGCCCTGGTTGCCCAGATCGGGCAGCTCCAGGCGGAGGGGAATTTCGCCGAAGCCGCGAAGATGCAGCGCGCGCTTGCCCGCGCCGAAGCGAACGCGGCGTCTCTCTCTGAGCGGAAAGCGTCACTCGCAACGGCCAGACTGGCTGCCGCGACGGAAGCGCCCCCGACTGTCACGCGGCAGGATGCGCCCGCTGCGGGGCAGATTGATCTAAGCCGCTACAGCCAGCCGCAACGGAAGTGGATCAGAGACCATCCCGAATACCTTGAGGACGACAAGCTGCGGACACGCCTCGCCGGCGCGCACTTCTTGGCGGTTTCCGAGGGCTGCGAGATCGACAGCCCGGAATATTTCGCCGTTCTGGAAAATGCCTATGACAAGCATTTCCAGCGTCCCGGCGGCGCCGAAGCCACCCCTGAACCCGCGCAGACTACCAGCAGACAAGGAGCCCCCGCCATGCCCGTCACCCGCCGCGCTCCTGGCGCGCCGCCGGCGCCCAACACGATTCGTCTGACGCCGGAGGAGAGGGAGGCGGCGGATATCACGATGCCGGACGTTCCCGAGAACAGCTATCGGGACAGCAACGGCACCCTCATGCCGGGGCGGTATGAGCTTTACGTCAAGAACCGGGCGGCCCTCGTCAAGCAAGGGCGCCTGATGGGGAGGGCTTCCTGATGAGCGACGACACAAACAAGGCTCGGGGTATGCAGAGAAGCGAGCAAAGGATGGTGCAGCGGACGCCCAGCGGTCGCCTCAAATTGCAGACATCCGAAAACATGTATGCCCTCGACATGTCGAAGAAGCCGCCGGACATGGACTATAACTGGAAGGCGGAGACCGTAAACGGCCAGGAAAACACCCAGAACCTCATCAACTATGAGGCGAACGGGTGGACGCCGGTGCCTGCCTCGCGCCACCCTGAGCGCGCTGGCCGCCGCGCCAAGGCCGACGACGTGATCCGGGTCGGGGGGCAAATCCTGATGGAGAGGCCGAAAGAAATCTCCGAGGAATCCAAGGATATCGAGCGCCATCGGGCGAACCAGCAGGTTCAATCGCAGGTGCAGAAAATCCGCGGCGCTGGCATCGGAAAAGGCATCCGCACCCACTACGAGCCTTTGGGGACGGTCCAGGAGGACTAAATCCGGCGCTTAAATGCGCTCTTGCATTGTTGTTCGAGAAATGCCTATTATGCCGCGCTTCGTCCAGATGAACGAGGCGCGGCCTTTCTTTTAAGGTCGATTCGGGGCTGATGGCTCCACGTTCCGCCAGCGGAGATCGCGGCGGCCCACTTACCGGCTGATGGCTGGGAAAGAGGCGACGGTGCATACGCACCGCCAACGCGGAGAGTTTCATGGCGAACATCCTCGCCCCCGGCGGCTTCAGCAATTCCAGATTGCTGAAAGGAAGCGCGCCGAACTATGCGACGCGCGACGCCTATATCGCGTATAACTACGGGACCAAGATCGCCTATGGCGATCCCGTGTATCTGACGACCTCTGGCACGATCGCTCTCTATGCCAAGGGCGGCACGACGATTCACGGTGTTTTCCGTGGTTGCAATTACCTCGATCCGGCGAGCAAGCGCCTCCAGTGGTATAATTCCTGGATGGCGCCCGGCGGCCTCGCCTCGACGACCCAGGTTGAGGCCAAGGTCGATCTCGACCCCGACATGGTGTTCATCTGCCAGGCGTCGGGCGGCCCCGTGACGCAGGCCAATGTCGGTCAGAACATCGACATCCTTTCGGGGTCCAGCGGTCAGCCGACCTATGCCGGCATGAGCGTTTGTGCGCTCGACGCGACCACGATTGCCGATACGGCCACCCTTCCTTTCCGCATCGTCGGGCTCGTCCAAGAGCCTGGGTTCGTCGTGGGGTATAACCCCAGCGCAGCCAACAATCTGATTCAGGTCGTGATGAACACCAGCGACATCACCACCCGAACCGGCCAGTCGTAA
>JAJYTL010000040.1 GCA_021793055.1 Pseudomonadota bacterium | reverse complement strand
GTCGCCAGCAGATGGTGGCGGCCGGGCTATGGCCGGATCGGCTTCTGCTCGACGATTTCGACCGGGTGGCGAAAAGCGACCCCGAGCGCGTCGCGATCGTGCAGCGAAGCCCGGCATCGGGCGCGCGGCTCGTGCTGACCTATGGCGAGCTCTCCCGCCGGGTCACGCGCATCGCGCTCGGTCTCGTCGCGCTCGGCGTCGAGGCCGGCGAGGTGGTCGCGTTCCAATTGCCGAACTGGTGGCAGTTCACGGCGCTGCATCTCGCCTGTCTCCGCATCGGCGCGATCACCAATCCGCTGATGCCGATCTTCCGCCAGCGCGAGTTGCGCTACATGCTGTCGTTCGGCGGCGCCAAGGTGATGGTAGTGCCGGAGGAATTCCGTGGCTTCGGCTATGCCGCCATGATGGCGGAACTCAAGCCCGAGCTCCCCGAGCTGCGCCGCGTCTTCGCCATCGGCGGCAAGGGCGAGGAATCTTTCGAGAGTTATTTCCTGGAGCGCGCCTGGGAGAGAGAGATGGACGCGGCAGTGGTCTTTGCCGCGCGCCGCCTCAGGCCGGACGACGTGGTGCAGATTCTCTACACCTCGGGCACGACCGGCGAGCCCAAGGGCGTGATGCATACCTCGAACACGCTCTTGGCGGGCCTGCCGGCCTATGTCGAGCGGGTCGGGCTGTCGGGTCGGGATGCCGTCTTCATGGCCTCGCCGCTCGCCCATCAGACCGGCTTTCTTTACGGCCTGATGATGCCGATCGTGCTCGGCACCCGCTGCGTGCTGCAAGATGTCTGGATGCCGGATTCGGCGGTCAGGGCCATCGCCGAGGAGGGCTGCGCCTTCACCATGGCGTCGACGCCTTTCCTCGCCGATCTCGCCGCCAGCCCCGAGGTGCCGAAGCAGGACCTCGGCCGGTTTCGCGCCTTCCTCTGCGCCGGCGCCCCGATCCCGCCGATCCTCGTCCAGGACGCGCAGGAGAAGTTGAAGATCCGGGTGATTTCGGCCTGGGGCATGAGCGAGAACGGCGTCGTCACCGCGACGCGGACGGAAGACACGCCGGAAAAGGTGGTCGGCACCGACGGCTGCGCGCTGCGCGGCTTCGAGGTCCGCGTCGTCGACGACGCGGGCCTCGTCGTGCCGCCGGGAATCGAGGGGCGTCTTCAGACGCGGGGCGCCGGCAATTTCGTCGGTTATATCAAGAAGCCCGATCTCTACCAGACTGACGCCGAGGGCTGGTTCGAGACCGGCGACGTGGCGCGGATGGACGAAGACGGCTATATCCGGATCTGCGGCCGCATAAAGGATATCATCATCCGCGGCGGCGAGAACATTCCGGTGGTCGAGGTGGAAAGCCTGCTCTACCGTCATCCGGCGGTGCTGGCGGTCGCCATCGTCGCGGCGCCGGACCCGCGGCTTGGCGAGCGGGCGCTCGCTTATGTTACGGTCAAGCCCGGCGCCGAACTCACCTTCGAGGAGATGTCGGCCTTTCTGACCAAGGAGAAGCTTGCGAAGAATTATTTCCCCGAAAAGCTGGTCACGATCGAGGAAATGCCGCGCACCGCGAGCGGTAAGATTCAGAAGTTCCGCCTGCGCGAAATGGCGGCGGCGCTCGCGTCCTGAAGACGCGGGTCGGACGAGGCAGGCGCGCGGCGCGTGAAATAGGTGAACAGGGGGTCGCGGCCCGAGGCGGCGTTTTGCCGCGGAACCGAGCCGGGGCGCCCGCGTTAAGGAGTGGATCATGGAAAGTTATCGCGTTACCCATTTCGGCCAGCCCCTTGAGGCGATGCGCGAGCCGAACCCGGAGCCGACAGGCGCTTCGGTGTTGCTTCGCGTGCACGCGGCCGGCGTCTGCCATAGCGACGTGCATCTTTGGGACGGCTATTTCGATCTCGGCGGCGGGCGCAAGCTCGAGGTCGAGAACCGGCTGCCCTTGACCCTCGGCCACGAGACCGCGGGCGAGGTGGTCGCAATCGGGCCAGAGGCCGAAGGGGTCAGGATCGGCGATAAGCGCGTGATCTATCCCTGGATCGGCTGCGGCGCTTGCGGCTTTTGCAAGCGCGGCGCCGAACATCTGTGCGCCAAGCCGGCGCAGCTCGGCATCCAGCGCAACGGCGGCTACGCCGACCATGTCCTGGTGCCTCATCCGCGCTATCTTCTGGATTACGGCAACCTGCCGGTCTCCTTCGCTTGCACGCTGGCCTGCTCGGGTCTTACCGCCTATAGCGCGCTGAAAAGGGCGGGGCGGCTCGCGCCGGATTCGCCGCTTCTCATCATCGGCGCCGGCGGCGTCGGCATGGCGGCGGTGCGGCTCGCTGAAATCGTCACCGGAGTGAAGCCGGTCGTCGCCGACGTCTCCGAGGAGAAGCTGGCGGCGGCCGAGGCCGCCGGCGCCGAGAGCGTGCTCGACATCCGCGACAGCAAGGCGGCCGGCAAGGCGCTCTATGCCAAGACCGGCGGCGTCGTCGCGGCGATTGATTTCGTCGGCGCCGAGCCGAGCTTCGAGTTCGGCCAGCGCGCGCTCCGGAAGGGCGGCAAGCTGATCGTGGTTGGCCTCTTCGGCGGCGCGTTCACCATGCCGATCCCGATGCTGCCGATGCGGGCGATCGCGCTCGAAGGCTCCTATGTCGGAAGCTTGGCCGAGATGCGCGAGCTCATGGCGCTGGCCCGGGACGGCAAGGTGCAGCCGATTCCGCTCTCGCTCCGGCCCTTGGCGCAGGCCGGGAAGACTCTGGAGGATCTCAAGGCCGGCCGGGTGGTCGGGCGGGTCGTGCTCGAGCCCTAGGGCAGGCACGGCACGGCGCCCGGCGGCCGCGTTTGGCCGCGTTTCGTCTCGTTATGCGTTTGGAACCGATATGACCGCGATTTCGACTGCAAAACCCGGCGGACGCAGCGTCCGGCCGGTCGGCTGGTGGCTGATCCTGGTCGCCGTCGTGATCTTCGCCATGATGATCTGGGGCGGCTATACCCGGCAGACCGATTCCGGCCTGTCGATGGTGCAGTGGCACCCGATCTCCGGCGTCGTTCCGCCAATGAGCCGGAAGGCCTGGCAGGCCGAGTTCGACCATTACAAGAAATCGCCGCAGTACCAGGACGTCAACAAAGGCATGACGCTCAAGGCCTTCAAGCAGATCTTCTGGGTCGAGTATCTGCATCGGGTGCTGGGCCGCATCATCGGCGTGCTGTTCGCGCTGCCGCTGCTTTATTTCTTTCTGACGCGACGGATCGGCAAGGGATTGGCGCTTCGCCTCTTCGGCATCTTCGTGCTCGGTGGCTTGCAGGGCTTACTTGGCTGGTACATGGTGCGAAGCGGGCTTCATAGCGTGCCGGCGGTCAGCCCGTATCGCTTGACCGCCCATCTCGGCCTGGCCGTCGTGCTTTACGGCCTGGTGCTGTGGATCGCGTTTTCGCTCCTGGCGCGAACCGAGCCCGGACCCGGCCGGCGGCTCAAGGGCTTCGGCTTCACGGTTCTGGGGCTGATCTTCCTGCAGATTCTCACGGGCGGGTTGATGTCCGGGTTTCATGCCGGCTTGATCGACAATACTTGGCCGTCGATGAACGGCTACGTCATTCCGCCCCATCTCTTCGCGGCGACGCCCTGGTGGCTGGCGCCGGTTCGCGACCCGCTCACGATCCAATTCGACCATCGGCTTCTCGCCTATATCATCGTCGCCGCGGTCGCGGTCCTGTGGTGGCGAGGCGGCAAGGCGGCGTTGGGGCCGCGCGGTCGGCTCGGGCGGCATCTCCTGCTCGCGGCGGTGCTGGCGCAACTCTTGATCGGCATCTTCAATCTTCTGCTTGCCGCGCCGGTGGCGCTCGCCGTGACGCATCTCGGCGGCGCGCTCGTGCTGTTGACCGCGGCGCTGTTTTTCGCCCATGCGCTTTGGGGCGAGCCCAGCGGCTGAACTGCCGCCGCGGAAAGGATGAGGGAGGTTCGGATGACCGGCGTCACGCTTCTCTACATCACCGCAAGCGGGCCGGAAGAGGCCGAGCGCCTGGGACGCACGCTGGTCGAGGAGCGGCTTGCGGCCTGCGCCAATATCATCCCGGGCATGCGCTCGATCTATTGGTGGCAGGGAACGCTGGAGACGGCGGCGGAGACGGTCCTGATCCTGAAAACGCGCGAGGAACTGGTCGCGGCCGCGACCGGGCGGGTCAAGGCGCTGCATTCCTACAGCTGCCCCTGCGTCTTGAGTCTGCCGGTCGCCGCCGGCAATCCCGCCTATCTGCAATGGCTCCGCGACGAAACCCGGAGCGCGCCGCCGGAGGGGCTGACTCCATGATCCAAAGTCTCGATCACCTCGTTCTCACCGTCGCCGATCTTGACGCCACCACCGCCTTCTACGAAGGCCTCGGCATGACGCGCCGGACTTTCGCCGAGGGCCGTCACGCGCTTCATTTCGGCGCGCAGAAGATCAATCTTCATATCAAGGGTCGGGAGTTCGAGCCCAAGGCGCGGGTGGCGCTGCCCGGCACCGCCGACCTTTGTTTCCTGGTCGACGTTCCGGCCGCCGAGGTGGTGCGCCGCCTCACCGAGCGAGGCATCCCGATCCTGCTCGGTCCGGTCGAGCGCACCGGCGCGCGCGGACGGATGAACTCGGTCTATTGCCGCGATCCGGACGGCAACCTGGTCGAGCTGTCCGAGCTTGTCGGCCCATGAGCCGCGCGCATGGAGACCATGCGCGCAACCGCCACCTCGGCGGCCGCGCCCGTGATATATTGCAGTCATTTCAACCGTGGGGCGAACAGGTGGGGATCGACGAATGACTAGGCGCGAGGGCTATTACGTCACCGGCTTCGCCGGCGCGGCCCATTCCTTGTCGCATCTCTTCGTGCTGCTTTATGCCACCGTGGTTCTGGTCCTGGAGAAGCGCTGGGGCCTGTCCTATTCGACGCTGTTCGCGTTGTCGATCCCCGGCACGGTGATGTTCGGCGCTTGCGCGCTTCCGGCCGGTTGGCTCGCCGACCGCTGGAGCAGTTCCGCCATGATCGCGATCTCCTTTTTCGGCCTCGGCGGCGCCGCGATACTCACGGGCCTCGCGCAAGGGCCGCTCAGTATCGGTATCGCGCTGACGCTGATCGGCATCTTCGCTGCGATCTACCACCCGGTCGGCATTCCGTGGCTGGTCAAGCACGCGACCAACCGCGGCCGGGCGCTCGGCATCAATGGCGTCTTCGGGTCGGCCGGCACCGCCAGCGCGGCGGTGATCGCCGGCGGATTGGCCGCGCTCTATGGCTGGCGCGCGGCCTTCGTCATTCCCGGCGGGGTCGCGATTCTGGTCGGTTTCGCCTTCGTCTACGCGGTGAAGACGGGCCGTGTGGTCGAGCACGAGAGCGATGTCGCGCCGCAGCCCGCGCCCGCCGCCGGCGACGTCAGGCGCGCGTTTCTGGCAATGATGGTGACCGTTTCCTGCACCGGTCTGATCTATCAGGCGACGGCCTATTCGCTGCCCAAGCTTTTCGCCGATCGCCTTTCCGGCGCGCTCGATCACAGTATCGCCGGTATCGGCGTTCTGGTTTCGCTCTGCTATGTCGCGGCGGCACTGGCGCAGATCGTCGGCGGCGAGCTCGCCGACCGCTTCTCGCTGAAGGGCGTCTATCTCTTCTCGCAACTGTCGCAGGTACCGGTGCTGCTTGTCGCCTATTTCCTGCACAGCCCGATCCTGGTCGCGGCGGCGGCGCTGATGGTGGCCTTGAACGTCTGCGGCCAGCCGGCGGAAAACGCGCTGCTAGCGCGCTATGCGCCGCCCGCCTGGCGGGCGCGTGCCTTCGGCGTCAAGTTCTCGTTGACGCTCGGGGTGAGCGCCGGCGGCGTCGCGCTGGTGCCGGTGCTCTACCACTTCGCCGGCAGCTTAAGCCCGATCTTCTTCTTTCTGATCGCCTTCGCCGGCATTGCCGGGGTCGGCGCCCTGGTCCTGCCCGGCGATAGCCGGCGCCGGAAGCAGGCGAAAGCCCCGCTTGCCGCCGCCGGCTGAAATCGCCGATCAAGCCCGCTCGGCACCGCCGCCGTTTCAGGCCCCGGTCTTGGCCAGGGCCTGGTCGAGATCGCGGATGATGTCGTCGATGTTCTCGATGCCGATCGAGAGCCGCACCACGTCCGGCCCGGCGCCCGCCGCCTGAAGCTGCTCCGCCGCGAGCTGGCGATGGGTGGTCGAGGCCGGATGGATGATCAGGCTCCGCGTGTCGCCTATATTGGCGAGGTGCGAGAAGATTTCGACGCTCTCCACCAGCTTGACGCCGGCGTCATAACCGCCCTTGACCCCGAAGGTGAAGACCGCGCCGGCTCCTCGCGGCAAATACTTCTGCGCCAGCGCATGGTACTTGTCGCTCTTCAACCCGGCGTAGCACACCCACGCGACCTTGGGATGGCTGGCGAGGAATTTCGCCACCTTTAGGGCGTTCTGGCAATGACGTTCCATGCGCAGCGCCAAGGTCTCGATGCCGTTCAGGATCAGGAACGCGTTCATCGGCGAGAGCGCCGGCCCGATATCGCGCAGCGCCACCGCGCGCGCCGCGACGGCAAAGGCCATCGAGCCGAAGGTCTCGTAGAAGCGCAGCCCGTGATAGGAGGGCGTCGGTTCGGTGAGTGTCGGGAACTTGCCGCCGGCCGTCCAATCGAAGCGGCCGCTCTCGACGAGCACGCCGCCGATCGAATTGCCATGGCCGCCGAGGAATTTGGTCAAGGAGTGGACGATGATGTCGGCGCCCCATTCGAACGGGCGGCAGAGGTAGGGCGTCGCCAAGGTATTGTCGACGATGAGCGGCAGGCCGGCCTCGTGCGCGATCTTGGCGATGGCCTCGATGTCGACCACGACGCCGCCCGGATTGGCTAGGCTCTCGATGAAGATCGCCTTGCATTTCGGCGTCAGGGCGCGGCGGAAATTCTCCGGCTCGTCGGGATCGACGAAGCGGACCTGCCAGCCGAATTTCTTGAAGGTCGATCCGAACTGCGTGATTGAGCCGCCATAGAGCTTGCTCGAGGCGAGGAATTCATCGCCCGGCGCGAGCAGCAGGTTGAAGACCAGGAACTGTGCCGCGTGCCCCGAGGCCGCGGCCAGGGCGGCGCTACCGCCTTCGAGCGCCGCGATCCGCTCTTCCAGCACCGAGGTCGTCGGGTTGGTGAGGCGCGTATAGATATTACCAAAGGTCTGCAGGTTGAACAGCGAGGCCGCGTGGTCGACGTCGTCGAAGACATAGGACGCAGTCTGGAAGATCGGCGTGATGCGGGCGCCCGTGGTGGGATCGGGTGCCGCGCCCGCGTGGACCGAGAGGGTTTCGAATCCGTATTTCGGTGTCGGACCGGTTGCGTTCATGGCTTATACCTTCTTTGCCTTCCGGCTCGAGATGACGCCGGTGTTGACGCCCATCCAGGCGATTTCGCCCGAAAGCCGCCCGTATTCGATTTTCGGACAGCGGTTCATGACCACTTTGAGGCCGGCGGCTTCGGCCTGCCTTGCCGCCTCGTCGTTGCGCACGCCAAGCTGCATCCAGAGGACCTTGGCGCCGATCCGGATCGCCGCCTCGGCGATCGGCGGGATCGCCTCGGAGGCGCGGAAGCAATCGACCATGTCGATCGGCTCCGGAATCTCTTCCAGCGTGCCATAGACGGTCTCGCCGAGAATCTCCTTGCCCTTCGCCCGCGGGTTCACCGGGATGACGCGGTAGCCCTTCTCCTGCAGGTACTTCATGGCGAAATAGCTAGGCCGATTCCAATGCGGGCTGGCGCCGACCATGGCGATGGTGCGGCAGGTGCGGAGAATGTCGCGGATGTAATCGTCGCCGTAGCTGTCGTGGTCCATCAGCAGCCCCGCCAGGTCGGCGTCCGCTTGCCGAGGAAGGCGTCGATGCCCTCTTCGGCATCGCGCGCCAGCATGTTGTCCGTCATCACCGTGCTGGCGTAATCGTAGGCCGCCGCGAGGTCGAGCTCGATCTGGCGGTAGAAGGCCTCCTTGCCGATGCGAAGGGTGAGCGGCGACTTGGCGGCGATCTTGAGCGCGAAATCCCATACCGTTTCGTCGAGCGCGGCCGGCGGTACGACGCGATTGACGAGGCCGAAGCGGAGCGCGGTGTCGGCGTCCAACAACTCGCCGAGAAGCAACATCTCCATCGCCTGTTTGCGCGAGACGTTGCGCGAGAGCGCCACCATCGGCGTCGAGCAGAACAGGCCGATATTGACGCCCGGCGTGGCGAAACGCGCGGCCGATGAGGCCACCGCGAGATCGCAGGAGGCGACGAACTGGCAGCCGGCCGCGGTTGCCGTGCCCTGCACGCGGGCGATTACCGGCTTCGGCAGGAGCACGATCGATTGCATCATGCGGCTGCATTGCGCGAACAGCGCCGCGTAGGCATCGCGGCCGGGAGTGGCGCGTATTTCTTTGAGGTCGTGGCCGGAGCAGAAGGTCGCGCCGGCGGCGGCGATCACTACCGCCTTGATCGCGTCGTCGTCGCGGAGGCGGTCGAGTTCCGCCTGTATCTCGGTCATCAAGGGCCGGCTGAGCGCGTTGTGGGCGTCCGGCCGATTCAAGGTCAAAGTCGCGATTCCATCGCGATCGTGGCGAAGCAGGATCGGCGCGGCTTCGGCGGGGCGGGGGCGGGCGCTCATGGTGGATTCGGGGCGGTTGGTTGCGATTTGGCGCATCATAGCCCGGCGGCCGCGCGGTGGCCAGATTTCCCACCTCTCGCGTCGCGCCGTCGATTTGGCCGTTAGATCTGGAGCGCGACCGGCGCCCACAGGCCAAGCGCCATGCCGGTCGCCCGCCGGTAAAAGATCAATAGTCCGCCAATGGCAAAAACCGAGGCCACCCAGGAGAACAGCCACGGAATCCCGAGGCCGAGAACGGGACCGGCAAAGAACGGCGCCATGAGCGCGGGGAACAAGCGCTCGAGCCCAAGGACGATGCCGTATCCAAGGCCGGTGGCGGCGGCGAAGAGCGCGGCGAAGCAAAGCACCAAGACGCCGATCGCGCCCCAGTGGCGGCGCACGACGTGAAGCGCCAGCCCAAACCCGACCCAACCCGATTGGTAGATCGCGATCGAGACCAGGGAGAGGGCGGGAATTGCGTAAGCGATAAGCACGGCATCGCCGATCGCGCCGATGACGGCGCCGACCCCGTGCCCGACAATGCCGAAAAAGATCAGCGACCACAGGCTGCCGACGACGGCCGCTGCGAGGCCGGCGACGATCGTGCCGATGACCGCGAGGTAGCTGCGGCCGAGATAGCGGAAACCGTCGGCCCAGAATTCGAGCGGCGCGGCTTCCTCGGCCACCGCGCGGATGATGCCGCCGATGAGCCCCGCTTGCAGATAGGGGAGTAGCATCCAAGCGGTGATCAGGCGCACCAACGCCGCGGCCAGCGCCCAGGTCTCGGCCGGCGGCAATTCGAACGGCATGATGTGCCATGTGTAGAGGTGCCAGGGCACGAGGCGCCAGACCTTCAGATGCCAAGGAAGGCTGAAGGACAAGCCGTTCCCGAGGTGCCCGCCAAGGCCGGCGCCGAACAGCAGGATGAAAAGCAGGTCCCAGAGCAGCCCGGTGACGAAGGCGATCACCGGCAACCAGAGCACCGACCATCGCGACGCGACCATGCGCCAGGAAAGCCGCAATGTGTCGCCGATCGAGGGCGGCGCAAACAGGTCGGCCGTGTCGCTCCCGCCCGACATGCCGCCGCCGGCAAGCGGAACGTGGCGATGGCGATAGACGCCGTTCTCGTTCACCGGGGCGCCGCAGTGCGGGCAAAAGCGGGGCGGAGACGCCATGTTTCCTTCCTTCCCGGCGGCGCGTTCGAGATTCCAGGGTCCCGATACTAAAGTTGCGCCGGAAGAATGCCAAGGCGGGCGGTTTTGGCGCTTCGATCCGCCGCCGCCGGCGATTGCCGAGCCGTTTCTTCTTCTCTAAGGTTCGCGGGGACTTTCGGAGACCGCCATGCCGCAGCTTTCCGCCGACGATCTGCATGCGTTTCTCGACGCGCATTTCCCCGAGATCGCTTCGCTCCAGTTCCGGGTCGAGACGGTGAGCGAGGGCGCGATTCGCGTCCGCATGCCAGCCAGCCGCGCCATGCTCCGCCCCGGCGGCACGGTTTCGGGGCCGGCGCTGATGTCGCTCGCCGACGCCGCGATGTATCTTTTGCTGCTGGCCCATATCGGCCCGGTCGCGGCCGCGGTGACGACCAACCTCAACATCAATTTTCTGCGCAAGCTGCCGCCTGGCGACGTCGTCGCCAACGCGCACCTGTTGAAGCTCGGCCGGCGCCTCGCGGTCGGCGAGGTGAGCATGTTGGGCGCGGGCGAGGGCGAGGCGGCACCCGCCGCGCATGCCACTGTGACCTACGCGATCCCACAGAACGGCGGCGATTCCTGACGGCGTATTAAGATACCGCAACATAAGCTATTGAATTGCCTTGTCTTATCGTTTTCTGTTGACGGCGTGCGGCGCTGTGCGTAGGGTCCGCGCCACTTTTCAGGTGGCACCGACAGGATCGCTATGAAGACCTATTCGATGAAGCCTGCGGAAGTCGACAAGAAATGGGTTCTGATCGACGCCGACGGGCTGATTCTTGGCCGGCTGGCAGCGCTGATCGCCATTCGGCTCCGTGGCAAGAACAAGCCGGGCTACACCCCGCACGTGGATTGCGGCGATAACGTCATCGTCGTCAACGCGGAGAAGGTTCAGCTCACCGGGCGCAAGCGCGAGCAGGAAGTCTTTTACTGGCACACCGGTTATCCGGGTGGCATCAAGGGCCGCACCCTCGGCCAGATTCTCGCCGGCAAGCATCCCGAGCGCCTGCTGCAGAAGGCGGTCGAGCGCATGCTGCCGAAGGAAAGCCCGCTCGCGCGCCAACAGCTGAAGAATCTACGCGTCTATGCCGGGCCCAACCATCCGCACGAGGCGCAGCAGCCGGAGCGGCTCGATATTGGTGCCCTCAATCGCAAGAACCGGAGGAGTGCGTAAGAGATGGCGGAAACCCGTACTCTCCAGGACCTGGGGAACATCACCACCGCTGCCGTCGAGACGCCGGCCGAGCCCAAGATCGACACTCTCGGGCGCGCCTACGCCACCGGCAAGCGCAAGAGCGCCGTGGCGCGGGTTTGGATCAAGCCCGGCACCGGCAAGATGGTGGTCAACGGCCGCGACAGCGACAGCTATTTCGGTCGGCCCGTGCTTCGCATGTTGATCCAGCAGCCCTTCGTGACTGCCAACCGCACCGGCCAGTACGACGTCTGGTGCACGGTCATCGGCGGTGGTCTGTCGGGCCAGGCCGGCGCCGTGCGTCACGGCATAAGCCGGGCGCTCACCTTCTACGAGCCGGCCTTGCGCGGGCCGCTGAAGGCGGGTGGTTTCCTCACCCGCGACAGCCGCGAGGTGGAGCGCAAGAAATACGGCAAGGCCAAGGCGCGGCGCAGCTTCCAGTTCTCGAAGCGCTAATCGCGATCCGGTCGCGGCGACCGCCACGACCGCCGAAGCCGACAGGAAAACGCCGCGGACCCGAGACTGGGGCCGCGGCGTTTTTTCGTCCGGGCGGAGGATCGCCGCGGTTTCAGCCGGTCCAGGCCCCGGTGCTCGGCACCACGATGGCGAACCGATCGGCGAGGGCGGCAAGCGTCGCCTCGTGCACCATCTCGGCGCTGGCGATGCCGCCCATCGGGCTCGGCAGATCGCGCGTCGCGCAAGCCGCGGCGACCACCGTCGTGCGATAGCCGAGATCGAGCGCCGCCCGCGTCGTCGTGCTGACACAAAGATGGGTCATGAAGCCGGCGACGATCAGTTCCTTGCGGCCGGTCTTGCTGATCAGTTCGTCGAGCCCGGTCTTGGCGAAGGAATTCGGCAGCGGTTTCTTCACGACCGCCTCGCCCGCGGCCGGAGTCACGCCCGGGATGATCGGAAAATAGGGTCCTTCGGGATCGAACAGCCCGGCGCCGGCCTTGCCCTGGTGCATGACATGGAAGACGGGGGTGCCGGCGTTCCGCGCCAGCCCGAGCAGGGCGCCGATCTCGGCCACCGCCGCGTCGATGCCTTTGAGCGGCAGGCCGCCGGTCTGGTATTCGAGCTGGGCGTCGATCACCACCAAGGCGGCCTTGTCGAGCGCGCTCGGCGCGAGCGAGGCGCCGGCCATTTCAAGAAGCGATTTCGGGGCGGTCATGCTGTGGTGTTCCCATTCGGTGGCAGGATCGTGGCCAGCTTAAGGCCCGATCCGGAAGTCGGCAATCGCCGCGCCCGCCGCGCGACGTCCCAAGATCAGGCGCGGGCCAAGAGCCCGCCGGTCATTGGTCTTACGCGCGGGCCAAGAGCCCGCGCTGGGCGAGATTCTGCATGAGATCGCCGAGGCCGAAGCGCCACGGCGGGATGCGGTCCGAGCGATCGACCCGGTTGACCAGGGTGCCGAGCTTCGGCGTAGCGATCGAAACGATGTCGCCGATCTTATGGGTGAAGCCCGCGCCCTTTTCGCCGCGATCCTGGATCGGCGCGAACATGGTGCCGAGAAAGAGCATCAGCCCGTCCGGATATTGATGCGCGGGACCGATCGCCTCGGCGACGAGCTCGAGCGGATCGCGGCTGATCTCGCGCATCGAACTGCGGCCTTTCAGCTCGAACCCGTCGTCGCCGGTCACGGTCACGGTGATCTCCGCCTGCCGCACGTCGTCGATGGTGAAATGCTCGTCGAACAGGCGGATGAAAGGGCCGATGGCGCAGGAGCCGTTGTTGTCCTTCGCCTTGCCGAGAAGAAGGGCGCTGCGGCCCTCGAAATCGCGCAGGTTGACGTCGTTGCCGAGCGTCGCGCCGACGGTTTCGCCGGCGCCGTTGACCGCGAGCACCACTTCGGGCTCGGGGTTGTTCCATCTCGATTGCGGATGGATGCCGATCTCGGCGCCGGTGCCGACGGCCGAGAGTACCGGCGACTTGGTGAATATCTCCGCGTCCGGCCCGATGCCGACCTCGAGATACTGCGACCAGAGACCTTGCCCGAGAAGCGTCGCCTTGAGTTTCATCGCCGTTTCCGAGCCCGGCTTGATCGCGCGCAGATCGTCGCCAACCACGGCGACGATGCGTTGGCGCACCGCTTCGGCCGCCTCCGGATTGCCGCGCGCTTGTTCCTCGATCAGACGCTCGATCAGGCTTGCGGCGAAGGTGACGCCGGAGGCCTTGATGACCTGAAGATCGATAGGGGCGAGTAGAAAGGGCGCCCTCGGCCGCATGGATTGCCGCATGGGTTGCCGCGAGGATTGGCCACTGTTGGCGAGCAGCTCGGCGAGGGCGCCGAGCTTGGGCGCGTGCGCCGCGCGCGCCAGCGCCAGGGCATCGCCGCGGGCGAGCAGCGCGCTTACGGTCGGCGTGCTGCGGCTCAGGTCATAGACCTCGTCCCCGCGAACCGCAACGACCGCCGGCCCCGGGACGGCGCCGCCGATCCACGCGCGGCCGATCAGCGTCGCCTGCTGCCGGTCGACCGGCAGGCTGGTCAAAACCTCAAGTTCCATCCGCTGTTACTCTCCTCTATCGCGAAACTGCGCGCGGCTAAAACCCGAGGCGCCGCGCGCCAGTCCCTTGAATAAGATCAAGGTCTGCGCGTCCGGTCCAATCAAACCGCCGCCATGGCCTCGAGGCGGCCGGGCGGCAGGCGGCCAAATCGCCCGGAGCCGGCGTCCCCGAAGGCGGCTGGTCACAACAAATTGTTGCGACTACCAGCACAAAATTACAATATATTGAAAAAATGGCGGCGTGGACCGGCGTGGGGGCGCAGCGGTTGCCGGAGGCACGGAAAAACGCCATTTTAACCGTTGGGGAGGAGGCTGCCTGAAGGGTCCAACGAGACCACCACGGGAGCCGGAGAAGTGAGGGTGTGCGGGGGATCGCGTTTTATCTTGGCTTAGTCCCCTCGTCGTTTCTCGGGATGGTCGCGACCGGTAGCGCCGGGCGGTGTTTTGCGCCGACCGTTCCGGAATGTGGGTTCATGCGTCAAAGGCGGCGAGAAAGGCTAAGCGTGCGATGATGGTTCCTTATTACATGTATGAATGGCAGCGGGCCGCGCTCCATCCCTTCCGTCTTGCCGCGGCGGCAGCGCAGGGCTCGATTTCCCATCCCGCCAATCCGTTCGGCGATTCGCCGGCGATGCGCAGCGTCGCCGCGGCCTGCGAGCTCTTCGAGGGCTCGTCCAAGCCCTACGACAAGCCCGACTTCCGCATCACGACGACCGAGATCGAAGGCGTCGCGGTTCCGGTCAAGGAAGTGGTGGTGCAGCGGACGGCGTTTTGCGATCTTTTGCATTTTCGCCGCGATGCCGCGCACGTCGGCCACCGCGACGATCCGCGGGTCCTTCTGGTCGCGCCGTTGTCCGGCCATTACGCGACGCTTCTTCGCGACACCGTGACGGCGCTGCTGCCGGCTCACGACGTCTATATCACCGACTGGCTGAACGCGCGCGACGTGCCGGTGTCGAACGGTCCCTTCGATCTCGATGATTACATCGAGCTGGTGATGACGTTCCTGCGCCGCCTGGGTCCCGACACCCATGTGATCGCGGTTTGCCAGCCTTCGGTTCCGGTGCTCGCGGCGGTGTCGGTGATGGCGGCGGCGGGCGATCCGGCGCGGCCGAAGAGCATGACGCTGATGGGCGGTCCGATCGACAGCCGACGCAATCCGACGGTGCCGAACCGTCTCGCCACTACCCATCCGGTGCGTTGGTTCGAGCGCAACATGATCAGCCGCGTACCGGCGTCCTATCGCGGTTTCATGCGTCGCGTCTATCCCGGCTATCTTCAGCTCTGGAGCTTCATGGCGATGAACTGGGATCGCCACGTCGGCGCGCATCTCCGTCATTTCCAGAACGTGGTCACCGGCGCCGACGAGCCGGCGCAAATGCACCGTAACTTCTATGCCGAATACCGCGCGGTGATGGATCTGCCGGCGGAGTATTATCTGCAAACCGTCAAGACCGTGTTCCAGGACCATGCCTTGCCGCGCGGGTTGATGCAGTGGCGCGGCGAAGCGGTCGAGCCGCAGGCGATCCGCGATGTCGCGCTGATGACGGTCGAAGGCGAGCTCGACGATATCTCGGGTATCGGCCAGACCCATGCCGCGCACGATCTCTGCGTCAATATCCCGGATTCGGCTCGTGGCCATTACGAGCAGAAGGGCGTCGGCCATTACGGCGTCTTTGGCGGCTCGAAATGGCGGACGCTGATCGCGCCGCGGGTGGCCAGCTTCATCCGCGAGCACCGCGTCTAGCGTACGGTGATTTCGGCTCGATGCGCCAGGCGCGCTGCGGCGGGGTGCGTCTATTGCATCGGCGCGCTGCCACCGCCGTTCGAGTAGCCGAAGCTCGGCGCGGGGTCGGTGCTCGGCGTGTAGGTCGAATGATAGCGGAGGCGGGCGCCGCCGCCCGGCAGCCCGCTCGACCCGCCACCGAACTCGGCGATGATTTTGCTCCAGAGCCCGCCCGCGCTCGACGGCGCGCCGGAGACGTTGGCCAACAGCGGCTGCGG
>JAJYTL010000432.1 GCA_021793055.1 Pseudomonadota bacterium | reverse complement strand
CCTCTTCCCCTCCAGCAGCTCGCCATCCGCCTTGGTCACCACGATCAGATCGGCGATCTCGACGATGCCGCGCTTCAGACCCTGCAGTTCGTCGCCGCTCGCCGGCGCCAGCATGAGGAAGAACATGTCGACGAGCTCGGCCACCGCGACTTCCGCCTGGCCGACGCCGATGGTCTCGACCAGAACGATATCGAAACCCGCGGCCTCGACCAGGGCGATCGCCTCGCGGGTCCGCCGCGCGATGCCGCCCAAGGACCGCCCGCCGGGCGAGGGCCGGATGAAGGCGTTGGCGTTGGCGGCGAGCTTCGGCATGCGCGTCTTGTCGCCGAGGATCGAGCCGCCGCTGAGCAGCGAAGACGGATCGACGGCAAGCACCGCAACCTTGTGCCCGTGACCGGTCAGGAATTCGCCGAAGGCCTCGATGAAGGTGGATTTGCCGGCGCCGGGCGCGCCGCTGATGCCGATGCGGAAGGCCTTGCCGGCGCCGGGCAGAATTTCCGCCAACAGCGCTTCGGCGCGGTCGCGGTGCTCGGGCCGCGTCGATTCGACCAGGGTGATGGCGCGCGCGAGCGCGCGCCGGCGACCGGCGCGCAGACCCGCCGCCAATGCCGCCGGATCGGGATCCCCGGCCGGCGCCGCCGGCACGGGTTGCGGATTGCCGCTTTGGCCCATGCGGCCTCAGGCCGCTTCGCGCCGGCGGCGAAGCAGGCGGAGAATCTCCGAGGCCGCGGTCGGTATATGCGTGCCCGGACCATAAACCGCGGCGACACCCTGGGCCTTCAGCGAGGCGTAATCCTGCTCGGGAATGACGCCGCCGCAAACGACCAGAATATCGCCGGCGCCGAGCTTGCGCAGTTCCGCCATCAATTCCGGCACCAGCGTGCGATGGCCGGCCGCCTGGGTCGAGACGCCGATCACATGGACGTCGTTGTCGACCGCATCCCGCGCCGCTTCCGCCGGAGTCTGGAACAACGGCCCGATATCGACATCGAAGCCGATATCGGCGAAGGCAGTGGCGATGACCTTGGCGCCGCGGTCATGGCCGTCCTGGCCGAGCTTGGCGACAAGCAGCCGCGGCCGGCGGCCTTCGCTGTGGGCGAAGGCCTCGACCTCGCGCTGGATGCGCTGGAAGTCGGCATCCTCCTTCCAGGCGGCGCCGTAGACGCCGGAGATCGAATGGATCTCGGCGCGGTGGCGGGTGAAAACCGCCTCCAAGGCATCGGAAATCTCGCCCACGGTGGCGCGCGCCCTGGCCGCCTCGACGGCCAGGGCGAGGAGGTTCTGGTCGCCCGCCGCGCCCTTGGTCAGCGCCGCGAGCGCCGCCTCGACCCGGGCCGGATCGCGCTTCGCCCGCACCGCCGCCAAGCGCGCGAGCTGGCTTTCCCGCACCTTGGTGTTGTCGATGACGCGGACCGAGATCGGCTCACTTTCGGCCTGGTACTTGTTGACGCCGACGATGGCCTCCTCGCCGCGATCGATGCGGGCCTGGCGCCGCGCCGCCGCCTCTTCGATGCGGAGCTTCGGCATGCCGCTCTCGACCGCCCGGGTCATGCCGCCCAGGGCCTCGACCTCCTGCATCAGGGCCTCGGCCTCCTTGATCAGGGAGTCGGTCAGCGCCTCGACATAATAGCTGCCGCCCAAGGGATCGACCACGTGGGTGACGCCGGTCTCCTCGGCCAGGATCAGCTGCGTGTTGCGGGCGACGCGGGCGGAGAACTCGGTCGGCAGCGCCACCGCTTCGTCGAAGGCGTTGGTGTGCAGCGACTGGGTGCCGCCGAGCACGGCGGCGAGGGCCTCGAAGGCCGTGCGCACGATGTTGTTATAGGGGTCCTGCGCCGTCAAGCTGACGCCCGAGGTCTGGCAATGGGTGCGGAGCATCAGGCTCGACGCCTTTTTCGGCGCGAAGCCCGAGACGATTCGGGACCACAACACGCGGGCGGCGCGGAGCTTCGCCACCTCCATGAAAAAGTTCATGCCGATGCCGAAGAAGAACGAAAGCCGTCCGGCGAAATCGTCGATATCGAGGCCGCGGGCGGAGGCAGCGCGCACGTATTCGAGGCCGTCCGCCAGCGTGAAGGCGAGTTCCTGCACGGCCGTCGCGCCGGCTTCCTGCATATGATAGCCGGAAATCGAGATCGAGTTGAACTTCGGCATATTCTTCGCCGTGTAGGCGATGATGTCGGCGACGATCCGCATCGACGGCCCTGGCGGATAGATATAGGTGTTGCGGACCATGAACTCCTTGAGAATGTCGTTCTGGATGGTGCCGGAAAGCTTTTCCGGCGGCACCCCCTGCTCCTCGCCGGCGACGATGAAATAGGCCAAGGTCGGCAGCACGGCGCCGTTCATGGTCATCGACACGCTGATGCGATCGAGCGGAATGCTGTCGAAGAGGATTTTCATGTCCTCGACCGAATCGATCGCCACCCCGGCCTTGCCGACGTCGCCGACGACGCGCGGGTGGTCGGAATCGTAGCCGCGATGGGTGGCGAGATCGAAAGCGACGGAAAGCCCCATCT
>JAJYTL010000039.1 GCA_021793055.1 Pseudomonadota bacterium | reverse complement strand
AGCCGCCGCGGCCGCGGCTGCAGCCCTCCGACTTGCCGTACATCTCGGCCATGACCTCGCGGGCCGGCACACCGCGCACCAGCGCATGGCCGTGCTCGCGATAGGTCGCGACCACGGCATCGCCCGGCGTAAGCGCGGCCATGACGGCGGTGCAGATCGCCTCCTCGCCGACCGCGAGATGGAGAAACCCGCGAATCTTCTCCGCTTGATAGAGTTCGGCGCACTTTTCCTCGAAGCGGCGGACGCGGGTCATCTGCTTGAGCAGGTAGAGGAGATTGCCGCGGGAAAGATGCAGCTTGGGCGGAGCGGTCATTTTTCGTCGCTTTCGAGCGTTGAGGTGTCGCCTTCGGGCAGGCCAAGCTCGCGCGCCTTCAGCAGCCGGCGCATGATCTTGCCGCTTCGGGTCTTCGGCAGATCGGCGCGGAAGGCGATTTCCTTCGGCGCCACGGCGGGGCCGAGGCGCTTGCGGGCGTGGCCCAAAAGTTCCTTCCGCAGGGCCTCGCTCGCCTCATAGCCGGGGTTCAGAGCGAGGAATGCCTTCACGGTCTCGCCGGCGACCGGATCGGGAATGCCGATCACCGCCGCCTCGGAGACCGCCGGATGCTCCATCAGCGCGCTTTCGACCTCGAACGGTCCGATCAGGTGGCCGGCCGATTTGATGACGTCGTCGCCGCGGCCGACGAACCAGAAGTAGCCGTCCAGATCGCGCATCGCGAGATCGCCGGTGAGGTACCAGCCGTCGACGAAGTTCTTCCGGTAGCGCTCCTCTTCGTGCAGATAGCCGCGGAACATCGAGGGCCAGCCGGCCTTCAGCGCGAGCTCGCCGCTCTTCATCGGCTCGGCGATCGTACGCAGGGTATCGCCGTCGCGATCGACGATCGCCGCCTCGATGCCGGGCAGCGGCCGGCCCATGGAGCCGATCTTGATATCCTGGCTGGCGAAATTGGCGATCATGATGCCGCCGGTCTCGGTCTGCCACCAATTGTCGTGGAACGGCTGGCCGAGCGTCTTGGCGCTCCAGATCACGGCCTCGGGGTTGAGGGGCTCTCCGACGCTCGCCATGAAGCGCACGGTATCCAAGGTGCCGGGCTTGACGATCTCCGCGCCGGCCCGCATCAGCATGCGGATGGCGGTTGGCGCCGTATACCACACGTTGACCCGTTCACGGCGCAGGATATCGTACCAGCGCTCGGCGTCGAAATCTGCTTCGTCGACGATCATGGTGGTGCCGATGGTGAGCGGCGCGATGATCCCGTAAGAGGTGCCGGTCACCCAGCCGGGATCGGCCGTGCACCAGAAAATATCGTCGGCGTGAAGGTCGAGCGCGTATTTCGCGGTGATGTGATGGGCGACCACGGCCTCATGCACGTGGATGGCGCCCTTGGGCCGTCCGGTGGTGCCGCTGGTGAAGTGAAGGAGCGCGATATCTTCCGCCGCCGTATGGACGATGTCGAAGCTATCGCTCGCTGCCGCCATGGCGGCAGCGAGGCTCACCGTGTCCGCCGGCAACGAGCCCTCCGTGCCGTCGATCAGGAAGACGTGCCGCAGCGAGGGAAGCTGGACCCGCCAGGGCGCGACCTTGCGCTCGTAGAGATGCCGCGTCGTGACCAGCGCCTTGGCCTCGCCGCGTTGCATGCGCGTCTGCACCGGCTCGGGCCCGAAGACCGAAAACAGCGGTGAAACCACGCTGCCGTTCTTCAACGTGCCGAGCGCGGAGATATAAAGCTCCGGCACGCGGCCGAGCAGGGTGAAGACCGTGTCGCCCTTGCCGATTCCGGCCGCCCGCAAGACGTTGGCGAAGCGATTGGTGTGCCGCGCAAGATCGGCATAGGTGAAGTCGCGGACCGTGCCGTCCTTGCCGAGCCAGCGCAATGCCAGTTTGTCGCCGCGGCGTCGGGCGAGGTGACGGTCCAACGCCTCGTGGGCGATGTTCAAGCCGCCGCGCGGCAAGCCATCGAGCTCGCTTCGCGCCAGCGCCCATGAAAATCCCGCGCGGGTTGCCGCGTAGTCGCCAAGATTGGGTGCCGGGCCCCGTGACGACAAATACTTGCGGAGGACAGCGGGTTTCACGGCGGCTCCCCAAGGATGGTGTTATGGCCGTGGCCAATTCAAAGAGGGTAGCCGGGCGTCTCATCGGGTCATTGACTTACGTCAAAGGCGACGGAGGCGTCGTGATGCCCCCTGGGATGCTGTCCTGTGGCGGTCGGCCGGCGTTGACCCAGGTCAAGGTCCCCCACGCGGCGGCGCCTATAGTCGAAAAGGTCGCGGCACTTGCTTTCGGGGTGGGGGGTGGAAAGGACCAAAGCGGCAATGGCAGGAATGACGACCTTGGGCGCCCTCGCGGTCGTTTTGGCCCTGACCGTGACCGTGACCGTTTCTCCGCCTGCCGCAAGATCACCGATGGCCTCCGGCGAGGCTCTGGCCGGCGGCGGGATGATGGGGGGGATGATGAGCGGCGGCATGATGCGGAATACTGAGCCGCGGCTGGCGCCGAACGGCGCGGCGGGCGCCACGATCTTTGAACAGGACTGCGCCGGCTGCCACACGATTCAGGCGGGTGCGGCAAATGGCATTGGCCCAAATCTGCACGGGCTGTTCGGGCGCAAGGCCGGCAGCAGTCGGGGCTACGCCTATTCCGCGGCGATGCGGAGCGCCGGTATCGTTTGGAGCGCGCGAACCGTGGATGCCTTCATCGCGGCGCCGCAGGACGTCGTCCCCGGCAATAAAATGCCCTTTGCCGGCATTTCGGAGACCGAGCAGCGGCAAAGATTGGTCGCCTATTTGAAGGCCGTGACGAAGTAGGATGCCGAGTTTGAGAGCGATCTTTCGTATGCCGCTTCGGATAAGAAACCGCCAAGCGCCACTGCGGCCAACTTTCCGCCGCGATGGTGCGCCACGGCCGAGCATAGGCCATGGCGCAAGGAACCGCTGCCGCCGAGGACCTCATGTCGGTCGCTTCTGAGCCGATTCTTCTCGGCGATATCGGCGGAACCAATGCTAGATTGGCGCTCTTCCGGTCCGGTCGGGTCGGCCCGGTCGAGACCTTGTCGGTGGCGGACTATCCTCGGATCACCGACGCGCTGAGGGCCTTTCTCGCCCGGCGGACCAATCATGCCTTCGCGTCCGGTGCGATGCTTGCCGTCGCTGGCCCGATCCAGAATGGTCGCTCGGCGTTGACCAACAGTCCATGGATCGTCAACACGGCCGAGCTCCGCGAAACCTTCGGCTGGTCGGCGGTTCGCGTCATCAACGATTTCGAGGCGCTGGCCTGGTCGCTTCCTCACCTTGGCGCTTCGGATCTGTTCGCGATCGGCGGCGGCGAGCCAGTGGCCACGGCACCGTCCGTGGTGCTCGGTCCGGGGACCGGGTTGGGCGTCTCGTGCTTCGTTCCCGGCGCTCGCGGCGCTGCCGTCGTCGCCTCGGAAGGCGGTCATGCGACCCTGGCCGCTACTTGCCGGCGCGAGGATAAGATCATCGAGCATCTTCGTGGCCGTTTCGGCCACGTATCGGCGGAGCGGGTTCTGTCCGGCGATGGCTTGGTCAACCTCTATCAAGCGGTCGGCCTGATTGATCGCGTGCCGGCCGGGGCGCGGACCGCCGCCGAGATCACGGCAGCGGCGCTCGACGGCAGTTGCGCGATCTGCCGCCAAGCGCTTGACTTCTTTTGCGCCATGCTCGGGACGTTTGCCGGCAGCACCGTGCTCACATTCGGCGCCCGTGGCGGCGTCTATATCGCCGGCGGCATCGCGCCCCGCATTCGCGCCTATCTGGCCAAATCCGAATTTCGCGCCCGCTTCGAGGCCAAGGGCCGCTTTAAATCCTATCTCGCCGCCATCCCGACCGCGGTGATCAGCCATCCCGAACCGGCGTTCGTCGGGCTCGAGTGGCTGGCGCGGCAAGCCTATGATGGCGAGCGCGGATAGTGGAGTGGCTTCAACCGCACCGGCCTCGCGGCGTGGCGCGGTCCGCAACGACGACCGGTGAGGCAACATGAAACGCGCACCTCTGCCTTACGCCATGCCGAACGATCTCGATCCGACCCTGAAGCAGGTTCTCGCCTATTGGGAGGGATTGCGCCGGCACGAGAACAACATCCCGTTCTGGGACGACGTGAGAATATTGTCGCTGCCCGATCTCGCCGACAGCCTGATGCTGATCGATGTTTTCGCGAAGCCGCCGCGCTTTCGCCTGGATGCCGTCGGGCGGCGGTTGATCGGGCGATACGGCGATCCGGTCGCCGGCAAGTTTATCGACGAGGTGGAGGCGAGGCATCCCTTCGCATATCTGCTGTCGCAGTGCTGCGCGACCGTCGAAAGCGGCGCCCCGACGTTTTTCAGATACGATCCCGGAAGAGCGAGCAAATCGGTCGGCGCCGCACCCTATGCGCGGCTGCTCCTGCCCCTATGGGGCGATGGCCATATTGGCATGCTGCTCGGCGCACTGCATTTCGGGTGAAGCTTTCCCTGTCCGTGGCCACGGTCGCTCAGTATCGGGGCCGCGGATCAAGCGTTGCCGCGCGAAGCAACGCGGCATCCGCCTCCGGGCTCGATGGGTTGATCGGCAGCTCGGTGCCGAGTTCGAATCCCCCCCACGTCGCGAGGTTGGGCGCGATGCGAAGACGCCAGTGCGCGACTGCCGCGTCTCGCGGCGCATCGAAGGAATCGACGACGAAATTGTACGATGGGTTGTCGCGGGCCACGGCAAGCCGGCGCAGCGTGTTCCGCAACAAGACGCCGAACTCGGCGGTGACCGTCTCTTCGATCTCGGCAAAGGATGCCTGATGGTGCCGGGGCACGAGCCAGATTTCGCAGGGCCGGCTGGCCGCGAAGGGGGCGAAGGCGACAAAGGAGGGGGTCGACTCGACGATGCGGCGGCCATCAGTGCCTTCGAAGTCGATTTCAGCGCAGGTGACGCAGCCGCCTGTCGCGGCGCCGCAGTGCCGCGCCCACGCGGCCTGGGCGCGGAGCCAAGGCGGCCTCATGGCAAGAGCGACCAGTTGGGCGTGCGGATGGCGGAGCGACGCGCCGGCGGCGGCGCCCCGGTTGCGAAACAGAATGACGGCTCCGATTTTTGGCCGCGCCATCAACGCCCGAAAGCGGTGGCGATAGAGGGCGGCGACGGCGGCGATCTCGGCCTCGCCCATAAATGCGAGATCGGCGTCATGCCGCGGGCTTTCGATCACGACTTCGTGAAGGCCGTAGCTCGGCCGTATCCGGTGGCGAGGCGGCGCCGATGCAGCCGCCGCCGGCGCCGGTTGCATCACCGGATATTTGTTCGGCACCACGCGGGCGAGCCAGCCGGGCGGATGCGGCGATTTGATTTCGGTCACGATCGCCGGCAATTCGGCCTCGTGGCCCGGACAGAAGGGGCAGCCCGGGTCCGCAGCCGGCGCGGCTTCGGCGGCACGCCCGTCTCCGGGCGCGTCGTGAGGACGGATGCCGCGCTCTGGCGCGATCACGGCCCAGGCTCCGGTGATTCGACACTGCCGCAGTTCGCTCATGCGGGAAATGGCCGTAACGCGAGATTTAGGCGGCGATCCATTTGCGCGCTTCCGCCGCCTCGGCGGTCGGGAAGACCCGGAACTGCCCTGGCATCAGGAAGCGGAACGCGTTGATCGAATATCGGATCCAGTCGACGTCGGTGACCACGGCGATCCGTTCCCAGCGCAGCCAATGGCTGACGCCAACCACGAAATCCTCCCACGCGGCACCGGCATCGATGCCCTGAAATTCGGCGCCCAGTTCGTAATAGAGCCGAACCTTTTCGAACCGCTTGAGCGCCGCCTCGACGGCGGGAACGAGGACCGTGTCGTAGTCGGCGCGCGACACCCCGCCCTTGGCGGCGAAGGCGACGACGTGATCGGGCAAATCCTGCAACAGCTCGATCATGGCATCCTCCACATAACGGCGAAAACGAGAGTCCAGATTTGGCACCCGCCGCGATTACGACGGCGCGCCACCGCGGAGGCGGAAATGCGCCTCGATCGACCCGGCGAGGTCCAGCCATTCCTCCATCAGGCGCGTCATCAACAAGCGGCTCCGCACCGTTTCCTTGGCGCGCTTTCCCAGTCGTTTTCTAAGCCTGCGGTCGTTGACGAGCTGAACGATCCGTTCCGCAGCCTCAGCGACGTTGCCGACGAGAAAGCCGTTCTTGCCGTCCTCGATCTGATGCTTGATGCCGCCGACCCGGCCGCCGACTACCGCCGCGCCCTTCCACATCGCCTCGGCGACGGTGAGGCCGAAACCCTCGCGGGTCGATTTTTGCAGGACGACGGCGGCGCTTCGCTGCAAGGCGTTGACCAAGGCGGAATCCTGGACCGAAAGGACGATAATGGAGTCATCCGCCTCGTGGCAGATGGATTGGAAGACCCCTTGGCCTTCCGGGTCGTCGGTGGCGACGTTGCCGAGCAGCACCAGTCGGCACGCGACTTGCTTGCGCGCGATGCGGAAGGCGTCGACCACGCCCTGCGGGTCCTTCCATTTGTCGAAGCGCGAGACTTGAACCACCAGCGGCTGGTCGGTCGGGATATCGAAATGCTGAAGCCGTTCGGCGATCTCCGCTGCGCTCAACTCCTTGTTCGTAGTCGAAAACGGGTTGATCGCCGGCATGATGAAGCGTTGCGGCACGCTGAGTTTCTGGGCGTATTCCGGCAGCGACAGGACCACCGCGTCGTAGCGTTCGATAAAGGCGGTCAAGTAGGACCACAGCGCCGGGTGCGGCGACGAGAGGTCGACGTGGCAACGCCACACCCACGGGGCCCGTTTCCGGTAGTGACGAATGAGCGGTAGCGGCTGCGGATCATGAACGATGACGAGATCGTTATCCAGGTGGTTGCGGAGCGCGTTTTCGTAGACGACTTCCTCATAGATGCTCATCTTCAGGTCGGTGAGGTTGATTTCGCCGCCTTGCAGCGCGTTGTGCATCTTCTTGGTGATGCTAAAGAAGTCGGGCCGGCCCTGGATCACGCGCCAGCCGGTCTTGATGCCGACGCTGTTCATCAAAAGGGTAAGCGAGGAGAGGATTTCGGCGACGCCGCCGCCGTAATAGGTCGAATTGATGTTGGCTATATGCATGTCGCGAAGCCGCCCGGCCTTTTTCGCGATGCGCTCGATCGTCTCGGCGCCGGCGAGCGGCTCGTAGTCCGCGATGGTGGGGAGCTGGAAGCGCGGCTCCGCGTCCGGCGCGGGGGCGTTGGCCGGGGCGGTGCCGCGTTTCTCGGGGACGGCTGTGGGATCGATCATGCGTTGCCTTGCGAGCCGGCGAAGTCCGACTGGAAAGGCCGCGGCCGGTGGAGTCGAAACCGCGCGGCAATCCGAACCGGGCACTTGCATGCGGTTCATTCAACGGGTCATGCGGTCTATCCGCATTGATGCAGGTCAACCGCAGGTGGCGGCAGCCATGCGCGGCGCATCGATCCTGAGGCCGCGAGCGAGACCGCCGCCAATCCCCGCTTCGCCGCTGCTTGGCTTGCAGGTCTGCGGGCCTTCGCCTAACGTACCGCCCGCGCATCGTGAGCGATGTCTTCGGGGGACGAATGGATCTTGAGCTTGGCGGCAAAACCGCGTTGATCACCGGTGCCTCGATGGGCATCGGGCGGGCGATCGCAAAAGGCCTCGCGGCCGAGGGGGTGCAGGTCGCGGTGCTGGCGCGCCGCGGCGGACTGCTCGAGACCCTCGCGGATGAGATCGAAGCCGCCGGCGGTGCGCGCCCGGCGTTGATCGTGCAGGACATCATGGCCGAGGACGCGGCAGAGCGCATCCGGGATGCGGCGCTTGGCGCTTTGGGGCGGGTCGATATCCTGGTCAACAATGCCGGCGGCAGCCGGCCGCTGCCGGTGGACGCAGGCGAGGAGCGCTGGCACGAGGCGTTGACCTTGAACTTCACCCGCCAACGCCAGATTACCCATGCGCTGCTGCCGCAGATGATCGCGCGCCGCTGGGGTCGGATCATCAATATCACCGGCAAATCCGAGCCCGAAGGTCTGAACGCCGCCTTCGCCGCCAAGGCGGCGGTGCATGCCTGGGCGAAGGGCCTCTCGCGCGAGGTCGGGCAGCACGGCATCACGGTGAATTCGATCCCGCCCGGCCGAATCATGAGCGAGCAGATCCGGCGCAATTACCCGGAGGACTACCGCCGGCACTTCGCCGAGACCGAGATTCCGGTGCGCTACTGGGGCGAGCCCGAGGACCTCGCGGTGATGGCGGTGTTTCTCGCATCGCCGCGGGCGCGCTATGTCAGCGGGGCGGTCATCCCGGTGGATGGCGGCCTCCGCCGCTACCAATTCTAGACCACATCTCGGATGTCAAGGAGAGGGCGGTGAAGCAGCTTCGCGTCAACGGCTACGACATGAGCTATATCGAGGCGGGCGAGGGGACGCCTTTGGTCTGCGTCCATGGCTCGCTTTGCGATTATCGCATCTGGGCACCGGTGATGACGATGCTGGCTACGCGACACCGGGTCATCGCCTTGAGCCTTCGCCATTTCTATCCGGAAGCCTGGGATGGCACCGGCACGGGCTTTACCGTTGCCCAGCATGTGGTCGATGTAATCAGCTTTATCGAGGGGCTTGGCCTCGGGCCGGTACATTTGATGGGTCATTCGCGCGGCGGGCATATTGCCTTCCGCGTCGCCGGCGCGCGTCCCGAGCTCTTGCGCAAGCTCGTATTGGCCGAACCGGGCGGCACGCTCGACCCCTCGCTCGCGCAGGAAGCTGCGCTTCCGGCCGGCGCACCGTCGCCCTCCGATTACACGGCTGCGGCCGCGGCGCAGATCGCGGCCGGCGATATCGAGGGCGGCTTGACGACATTCTTCGAGGCGATCGAAGGGCCGGGCTCCTGGAAAGGACTGGCGCGGGTGGCGAAGCAGACGCTGCGCGACAACGCCCGCACCCTGCTCGGCCAGATCAACGAGCAGCGGCGGCCTTATACCCGCGCCGAGGCGGAGGCGATCTCGGTGCGGACGCTTTTCATCGGCGGCGCGAATACGCCGGGGCGTCTGCCCGAGATCTTGCACGCCCTGGCGGCGCACGTGCCGGGTGCCCGAACGGTGATCCTGCCAAGCACCACCCACATGATGATGCTGCAGGCGCCCGAACGCTTCAGCGCCGCCGTGCTGGATTTCCTGTCCGCTTCCTGATTCGCGGCCCGAGCCAGCGCACGCGATCGATCGCTTGGATGTGACGGGCTCGCGGCGCGGGGTCGCCAGCACGGCCCGAAAAGGCGTAGCCTTGAAAAAGCCATCCTGAAATCGAATAACAACGGGGGGCCGTCTGGGGAGCGATCATGTCGGATACTTCGGTAAAAACACGCCATCCGCGACTGCGCCGTTTGTTTGAATACTGGAACGAGCGTCGCGGAACGCGGAACTTTCCCGCTCGCGGGGATATCGATCCCTTGGATATATCGTATCTTATGGGGGATATCATGCTGGTTGAAGTGGTCGGCGAACCCGCGCGTTTTCGCGTCCGCCTTCACGGCACCAATCTGGCGATCCGCGCCGGATACGATCTTACTGGCAAGTACCTCGACGATATTCCGTATCCGAAGTATCGCGCCTATGTCATCGAGCGCTGCCAAGGATTGGTGGCCGAGGGGAAACCGCTTGCCCTGGTTCACGACCGCGAGGTCGATGGGCGCGTGTGGCATTACGAGGCGCTGTGGCTGCCGCTGGGGCACGATGCCCGGACCCCGAACATGCTGCTTTGCGCGCTGGTCTATCTGGACGAGGCCGCCATTCGCCGCGAAATGGAGGGCTGAGCGGCGCTGTCGTCAGCCGCTCGCGGTCGAGGGATTCGGCGTCGAGCGGCTTGCCGCGGTTGCGGCAGCCAGATAGTCCTCGAGCGCCGCGACCTCGGATGGGCCGAGGCGAAGACCGGGCTTCGAGCGTCGCCATAGAATGTCTTCGGCGGTGCGCGCCCATTCCTCGGCGATCAGATATCGGACTTCGGCTTCGGTGAGCGTGGTGCCGAAGGCTTGGCCGAGGTCCTCACGCCGCCGCGCCGGCCCGAGGATGCGAGCCGCCTCGGTACCGTAAGCGCGAAAGAGCCGCCGCGCCCAGGGCCGATCGAGGAAGGGGAAGTCGTCCATCAGGGCGCGGATACGGCGATCAAGATCGGCGATGGTGAAATCGCAGCCGGGGAGCGGCGCGGTCCGCGTCCAGGGCGCGCCGAGGCCAGGAAAGTAGGGCGCGAGCTTTTCCAGCGCCTGCTCGGCAAGGCGGCGGTAGGTGGAGATCTTGCCGCCGTAGAGGGTGAGAAGCGGCGCCTCGCCTTCGGCCGCCGCGAGTTCCAGCCGGTAGTCCCGCGTCGCCGCTTTGGGGTCATCGCTGCCGTCGTCGTATAGCGGTCGGATGCCGGAGAAGCTGCGGATCACATGCTCGGGCCGTAGCGGCGCGCGGAAATAGGCGGAAACGGTGCGGCAGAGATAGTCGATTTCCTCCGCCGATATGCGCACCTCGGCGGTCTCGTCGGCGTGATCGACCTCGGTTGTGCCGACGAGACAGAAGTCGGTCTCGTAGGGAATGACGAAGACGATGCGCCCGTCGGGCTTCTGCAGCATATAGGCGCGGTCGTGATCGTAGAGGCGGGGCACGATAATATGGCTGCCGCGCACGAGGCGCAGGCGCGGGCCGGGGTTCGGGCCGGGGTTCGGGCCGTCGAGCGCGGCCGCGACGTCGCCGATCCAGGGACCCGCGGCATTGATCAGGGCGCGCGCCGTGGCGTTTCTCGGCCCGCCGGCGAGGTCGCCTTCGAGCGCGAGCTGCCACAGCCCGCCAACGCGCCGCGCCGCGCCGAGGCGGGTGCGCGTTGCGATATGGGCGCCGCGCGCGTTGAGCACGACGAGCCGGGTATCGTCGACGGCGCAATCGGAATATTCGAAGCCACGCCGAATGTCCGGCTGCAGTGGCAGGCCGGCGGCATCGTGGCGCAAATTGACGCCGGTGCTGGCGGGGAGAAGTTCGCGGCCGCCGATCCGGTCATAGATCAGGAGGCCAAGACGAAGCAGCCCCCATGGCCTCAGGCGGGGGCGATAGGGCAGCACGAAGCGGAGCGGGTGAATGATATGCGGCGCCGCGCGCCACAAAACCTCGCGCTCGGCCAGCGCTTCGCGGACGAGGCGGAACTCGTAGTATTCGAGGTAGCGCAAGCCGCCGTGAATGAGCTTCGTGCTGGCCGACGACGTGCCGCTTGCGGGGCGCCGCTTGCGCGCTCTGCTATGCGAGCGCGACGATCTCGCAAGCGGCGCCCCGCGGCATCCCGCGCGATGCCGCAGCCGTTGACGCCGCCGCCGATGATGGCAAGGTCATAGACCGCGTTCGGCATCATCGGTTACCCGCCGGGTGGTGCAAAACGAAGAGGCCGGGGCGATCGAATCGCTGTGTCCGCCCAACAGCCCCGATTGTCGGGAACTCGCTTCGATCTAGCGGGTTCGCTGGCGAAGATCAAGCCGAGGTTGCGGCCGGCGCCGCTATTCGCAGATGCCGCGCGCCACTTCGACCGCCCGGACGACGTGGTTCTCGATCTCAAGCGTCGCGATGCATCCCGATTCGTAGGCATAGGGCGCGAGACCCCAACTATAGGGGTAGTAATAGGGATAATTCCAGCCGCCGGGGCCCCAGGGCGCGCCCGGGACCATGCGAAGGTGCCGCTGGTCGTACGTGAAAAAGGTCTTCGCGCCGATCTTGTAGGTGCGGTTCGGAACCCCGAAGCGCTCGATCAGCGCCTGGTCGGAGCGTCCGACATAGGCGGCGAACGGGCCAGCCGGGTGCGGTGGCGGCCCCACCGCGCAGGCCGCCAGGAGCAGCAATGACATCAGGCTAAATCGTCGCATCGAGCCATCTCCTACCATTGCGGCCCGGTTTCGTGTTCCGGTCGGAAGCGGATCCGGCACGGAGGCGGGTGCCGCGTCGTTCGCGATTTTCGATATGTGCCGGACGGCCCATTACCCATGATCGCCTTAAAGCCGGTGTTCGGCCCCCGATTTGACCTATGTCAGAGCGCGCGGCGGTTTTTGGGATTTTTTGATCCGGTTGTAATAGTTGATGATTTGATTGCGCACCTGTAATCTCTGATTGCGGTCGGCTTTCTGGTTCGATCGTGGTTTGGGGGACGCGATGGGGAACAAGCGGCTTTTGGCGCTCGGCTGGTTTGTCGCGTGCGTGGTTTCGACGGCATCTATTGTCCCCCTAACAAGCGCCATGGCGCAGGGCGCGGCGCGAGGTCCGGCTCCGTCACCGGGGACGGCGCAAGGTCCCGGATTCGCGACGCCGTTTTCGCCGCTGCCGCCGCCGGTGCCGACCCCGCTCGCGCCGCCGCCGGCGGAACCCCCGGTGGTCGGGACCGCCACGGTGCCCGCCATCACCCCGGGGCTGGTCTTCCCGCCGGAGACGACGCGCAAGGGGCTTCCGCTTGGCTCGTTCCTGCTCAATGCGTCGCTCGAGACGGCGGCGCTTCATGACGACAACATCTACGCGACGCCGACCGACCGGACCGGGGATTATATCGCCCTGATCTCGCCTTCGGTCAGCCTTACCTCTAACTGGGCACGTAATTTCCTTCGCCTCGACGCCGGGGCCGATATCGCGCGCTATCAAAATTATGGCAACGAGGACTTCAACGACTATCACGTCGGCGGCCGGGGTCGTTACGATATCTCGAACGACTTCAATATTTTCGGCGGCGCCTCCTTTGCCCATCGCCACGAGAGCCGAGAATCGCCTGATAGCGAAAACGGTCTCTATCCGACCCCTTACAACGATGAGCAAAGCTATCTCGGCGTGGCCAGGAAATTCGGCAAAGTTGCGGTGCGTTTTGGCGGCACTTTCCAGCGCCTCGACTATTACAATGTCGAGAGCACCGCCGGAATGATCAACAATGCCGATCGCGACCGCGATATCTACGATGTCGGCGCGCGTGTCGGCTACGAGATTCGGCCGCAATATCAACTTTTCGTCCAAGCGACGCAGGATTGGCGACGCTACGATCTGCGCAGCGACACTTACGGCTTCGAACATGATTCCACCGGGCAGAGCGGTGCGATCGGTGTCGCTCGCACCGGCTCCGGCGCTTTGACCGGCGAGGCTTATGTCGGGTTTCTCCACCGCCGCTATGTAGACCCGCGGTTCGGCTCGCTGACGGCGCCGGATTTCGGCGGCCAATTCGATCTTAAGCTGACCCCTTCGACGAAGTTGACGGGCTATGCCAACCGCTCCGTGCAGGAGACCATCGTCTATGGCGCGGCGGGGTATCTGGAAACTCTCGGCGGCGTGAGGATCGATCAGACGCTGCGCCGCGATCTGACGGCGAGTGTGTCGGCGTCACATGCGGTCGATGAATTCCGCGGCATCGCGCGCACGGATCGGGTGTCGATTCTTGGGGCCGGTCTCAAGTACTTTCTGACACCGCAAATCTACATCGGCGCCGATTATCAGTTCCAGCGCCGTACCTCGAACGAAAGCCTGGCCAATTTCGACGACAACCAGTTCTTCGTCCGGCTCGGCGCGCAGCTTGCCCGCGGCTATGATGAGAAGGCGCCGGCGCCGGTTCAAGACCAGGGCTTCTATGGCGGCGTGCAGGCGGGCGGCGCCGAGCTCGACACCGCGGTCGAGGGGCCGCGCGGGTCGAACGGGACGCTGGACGCGGGTTTTGCGGGCTTCGGCTTCTCGGGCGGGGCTTTCGTCGGCTATGCGGTGAACGTCGAGCACTGGTATCTCGGCCTCGAACTTGAGGGCGACAAGGACTCGGTGACCTGGCACCATGCCAGCGTGCCGGCCGGCCGCGTGTTCTCGCCCCGAGAGACCGACAGCTTCGGCGCTGCGGCGCGCATCGGTTACGTGGTCAATCAGGGCTCTCTGTTCTATGGTCGCGTCGGCGCCGCCCGGACGAGTTTCGATACCAGTTACCAGACCGCGAGCGGCCGGGTCTTCTACCAGACCAACGACCAGACCGGGCTTCGTCTTGGCGGCGGCGTCGAGACGCCAATCACGCGGCGAATCTTTCTCCGTCTCGACTATACCCATACCGATTATCCCAGCTACGATGTGACGGTGCCGAGCGGCACCGACAGCTTCAACAACACCGACAACCTCGTCCGGGTCGGTCTGATCTATCGCTTTTACGATCAGACGATCGGCGACCAGAACAAGCGCACGCCGATCCCGGCCAGCATCTATGACGGATTTTATGGCGGGTTGCAGGTCGGCTATGGCACTCAGGTGGCGCAGAACGCGGGGCCACGTGAATCGAATAAAATCGTGACCGCGACGCGCGGCAGTGACGGGCCGGCCGGCGGCGTCTTCGGTGGCTACGGCTATACCTGGCGGCGCTTTTATCTCGGCCTCGAGCTCGATGCCGACTTGAGCGGTCAAGGCGTGAGCAAGGAGCGGGAGCCCGGCGGCTCGGACTTCAGCGTCGAAACCAACAGCACCTTTGGCGTCAACGCGCGTCTTGGCTATGTGCTCAATCCCGGCGCTTTGGTTTATGGCATCGTCGGCCCGACGGCCGCGATGGTCCGGACCAACTTCCTTGTCGGCAGCAATGCCGTGAGCCAAAACGACACGCAGATCGGCTGGCGCTTCGGCGGCGGCATCGAGGTGCCGGCCGGGAAGCACGTCTTCCTTCGCCTCGATTACACTTACGCTGCTTACGGTTCGTACAACGTCAACTACAACTCTGGCGTCGACAGTTTCGCCAGCACCGCAAGTCTCGCGCGGGCCGGCGTCCTTTACCGCTTCTGACCACACGCTTCCGGCGCGTCAACGCCGTAAGAAGGTCCCGGCCTTCTGTGTGTGGGAGCGCCGCTCGGCGGTCCTCCCACGAAAGGCCGTGTTATTGCGCCCAGGTTCCCGTTTCGCCCGGGTTGACGGAGTGCAAACGTCGATCCGCGAACCACCGCCATGTCCGGCCGTAAGCATAAATACGGAGCGGCCGGCGACCGCGCGAACGTAAGTAGTAACCCTAGCCTTTGACCTGGATCAGTGAATTCGGCGCGGCCTTCCTTATATCGGAGGATAACGCAGTCCGGTGGCTTGCGATGCGGCGTTGGAAAAGACGTCGCGGAGGCAGGCCAAGACCACTTGAATCAGGAGACACGGATATGACGCAGAGACGAACGGGCATCGCTCATTATCTTGGAGCGGCTGCCTTCGCCGTGGCCGCCATCGCCATGGCGCAGAACGTGCCCTTCGCCAGTGGGAGTTTTTCGCCGATCCCGGCCGCCTATGCGCAAGGCCAGGGGAAGGGCGGCTCGCAGGGTATGGGCGGTCAAGGAGCGGGTGGCCAAGGCACGGGCGGCCAGCAAGGCGTTGGCGGCCAGCGCGGCGGCGCCTCGGGTGTCGGGGGCAGTGTGCTGCACGGCAACGGCGGCGGCATCTCGACCAACGCCGATGAAGAATCCGACCGGCCGGCCTGGGCCGGCATGAAGGGCGGCAAGGCTGGCGGCGGCACCAAGCCGGGCACCGCGGGCACCAAGAAGGGCGACATCTACGGCGATCTCTGGGTGATCTTG
>JAJYTL010000038.1 GCA_021793055.1 Pseudomonadota bacterium | reverse complement strand
ACGGCAGGCGAGCGGGCCAAAAAATACATTTGCCTCTTGTTAAATCCGATCGGAAATGGCATCGATGGCGAGCGGCACGGAGGAAAAGCGCAAACCATTGCGGGACAAGGAAAAAAATCGCCGCCGCCAGACCGAGATGGCGGCTGACGCCCAAGAGGCCGCGACCTATCGCGGCATCGGCGAACAATTGCGCGCGCGCCGACTGGAAGTCGGCCTCAATCTCGAAGATGTCGTGCGCGAGTTGAATATCCGCCTCCCCCATCTGATCGCGCTCGAGGAGGGGCGGTTCAAGGACCTCCCCGGCCGCATTTACGCCACCGGCTTTCTTCGGAACTATGCCGAACATCTCGGCCTCGACGCCAACGCCGTGCTGCAGACCTTCAAGGACGAGACCGCAACCCCGGAAGACACGCCGCTGGTGTTTCCCGCGCCGCCGCCGGAAAGCCGCCTGCCGCGCAGCTGGGTCATGCTGGTCGCGCTGATCATCGCGGTCGGGGTCTATAGCGCCTGGTATTACGCCAACCATCGCGACCGGCTCTACGCCCCGCGTGTCGCGACGCCGCCGGCGGCCCGGACGGTGCCGAAGGCAAGCGCGCCCGCGCCCGCCGCAGCCTCCAACGCGGCGGCGCCCGCCACCGGCCCAAGCACGTCCCCCACTGCGTCCGGTACCGCCCCCGCGGCCGCGGCCGGAACGGCGGGCAACGCTCCGGCCCAGACGGCGGCGCCGGCGAGCGCCCCGACCAAGACGCAAGCGGCGCCGGCCGAGAGCGCCGCGCCGGCCGAGAGCGCCGCGCCGGCAAGCCCGGCCGGCAGCGGAACCGCCAAGGCCAAGGCGGCGGCCACGCCCGCAACCAATACCTCCGCGACGTCCGCGACCGCCTCGGCGGCATCCCCGGCGCCGTCGTCGCCAAGCACCGCGCCAAGCGCGGCGCCGGCAGACGCCTCATCGAACACCTCATCGAACACCTCATCGAACGCCGCGGCGAACGCATCGGCGGCCGCATCGGCGGCGGCGACGCCGGCGACGCCGGCACCGACGACAACCGCCACGAACGCGAGCGCGAGTCCGGCCGCGCCGACCGGCGCGACCCACACGCCGCAGGTCTACGGCAGCGCCAGCCCGGATGCGACGGTGGTGATCAAGGCCCTCTCCGATGCCTGGATCACGGTTTCGGACCGCAACCACAAGGTGATCTTTCCAGGCCATATCCTTCAGCCCGGCGACACCTACCGGCTGCCGCCGAAGGCGGCCGGCGCCGTGCTCTGGACCGGCAATCTCGGCGGCCTCCAGATCACCGTGAACGGCAAGACGCTGCCGCGGGTCGGCGCGATCGGCCAATCGGAGCGCAATATTCCGCTCGATCCGAAGCAGTTGATCGCTTTCGTCGACAAGAAGCGTCACTGAATTTCGCTCGATCGCGTGTCACCGCGCCCGGTCGCGAGGCCCGGCGACAAGCCGCTGCTCTTTGCCGCACCGGCGCCGGACGGCCCGATTTCAGACCGCGGCGCGCTTGATCTTGCGGCCGCAACGCGCCATTTTAGACCCCATCCGGCCCCCGGCGGGGCCGCGGTACAGCCAAAGAGCAACCTCATGACCATACGCCCCTACCGGGAAATCCAGCGCCGTCGCTGCCGGCAGATCCACGTCGGCCCGGTGGCGGTCGGCGGCGATGCCCCGATCAGCGTGCAGACGATGACCAATACGCTGACCCGGGACGTCGCGGCGACGGTGGCCCAGATCAAGGAGGCCGAAGCGGCCGGCGCCGATATCGTCCGCGTCTCCTGCCCGGACCCGGAATCGACCGCCGGCCTGAAGGAGATCGTGCGCCAAGTCTCGATCCCGATCGTGGCCGACATCCATTTCCATTATAAGCGCGCCATCGAGGCGGCCGAGGCCGGCGCCGCGTGCCTGCGCATCAACCCCGGCAATATCGGTTCGGCCGAGCGGGTGCGCGAAGTGGTGAAGGCGGCCAAGGACCACGGCCTGTCGATGCGGATCGGCGTCAACGCCGGCTCGCTGGAGCGCGACCTGCTCGACAAATACGGCGAGCCGTGCCCGGAAGCGATGGTCGAGAGCGCGCTCAACCACGCCCGCATCCTCGAGGACAACGATTTCTTCGACTTCAAGATTTCGGTCAAGGCCTCCGACGTCTTCCTCGCCGTCGCCGCCTATCACGGCTTGGCCGAGGCCTGCGACTACCCGCTTCATCTCGGCATCACCGAGGCCGGCGGCTTGCGCGGCGGCACGGTGAAATCCGCCATCGGCATGGGCTCGCTGCTGTGGGCCGGCATCGGCGATACCATTCGCGTGTCGCTGTCGGCCGACCCGGTGGAAGAGGTCAAGGTCGGCTTCGAGATGCTGAAGTCGCTCGGGCTGCGCCGCCGCGGCGTCTCCATCGTCTCGTGCCCGTCCTGCGCCCGCCAGGCCTTCCAGGTGATCAAGACCGTCGAGGTGCTGGAGGAGCGCCTGCAGCATATCCAGACGCCGCTCACGCTCTCGATCATCGGCTGCGTCGTCAACGGCCCGGGCGAGGCGCGCGAGACCGATATCGGCCTCACCGGCGGCGGCAACGGCAATCACATGGTCTATCTCAACGGCGTCACCGACCATAAGATCGACGACGCGCGACTCGTCGACCATATCGTCGCGCTGGTGGAAGCCAAGGCGGCCGAGATCGAGCAAGCCACGCCGAAACTCGAGGCGGTCGCCTCGTAACGTCGATTCCAAACCGGAGCAATCCTGTGTCGAGCTTTCAGCCGGTGCGCGGCACGCGCGACCTTTTGCCCGAAGCGCATCGCGGCCATCGCCACGTCGTCGAGACCGCGCGTCGGGTCGCCGAGACCTATGGATTCCACGAGGTCGCGACGCCGATTTTCGAGTTCACCGACATCTTCGCCCGCAGCATGGGCGAGACCTCGGACGTGGTCTCGAAAGAGATGTACAGCTTCACCGACAAGGCCGGCGAGTCGATCACGCTGCGCCCGGAATACACCGCCGGCATCTGCCGCGCCGTGATCTCGAACGGGCTCACCCAGGCGCTTCCCTTCAAGGCTTTCGCCGCCGGGCCGATGTTCCGCTACGAGCGGCCGCAGAAGGGCCGCCAGCGCCAGTTCCACCAGATCGACCTCGAACTGATCGGCGCCGGCGAGCCGGAAGCCGACGCCGAGGTCATCGCGCTCGCCTTCGACATTCTGGCGGCGCTCGGCGTCGCGGAGAAATGCCGGCTCGAAATCAACACCCTCGGCGATGCCGAGAGCCGCGCCGCCTATCGCACGATCCTGCTCGATTACCTGCAGGCGTTTCGCGGCGACCTTTCCGAGGACAGCCGCCGGCGGCTCGAAACCAATCCGCTCCGCATCCTCGATTCCAAGGACCCGGTGGACCGCGAGATCGTCGGCGGCGCGCCGCTTCTCGCCGATCACTTGACGCCGGCCGCGGCGGACTTCTTCCAGGCGGTGCAAGAGCGCCTCGCCCGGCTCCGCATCCCCTTCGAGATCAACGCCCATCTCGTGCGCGGTCTCGACTATTACACCCATACGGCCTTCGAGTTCGTGACCGAGGCGCTGGGCGCGCAGGGCGCCGTGGTCGCCGGCGGCCGTTACGACGGGCTGATCGCCGAACTGGGCGGGCCGCAGACGCCGGCCATCGGCTGGGCCGGCGGAATCGAGCGGCTGGCGCTGCTGATGGGCGATCCGCCGCCGGCGCCGCGGCCAATCGCGCTGGTGCCGGTCGGTGCCGCGGCCGAGACGACGGCGCTCGGCCTGGCGCGGCGGCTGCGCCAGGCGGGGCTGATCGTCGACTGGTCCTACCGCGGCAATCCGGGCAAGCGCATGAAGCGGGCGGCCAAGCTCAACGCCGCCTATGCGGTCCTCATCGGCGACGACGAACTGGCGCGCGGCAGCGCGACGGTGCGCGATCTCGACAGCGGCGCGCAGGAAGAGGTGCCCTTGGACCGCCTCGCCGCCCGGCTCGGCGCGCACGGTTGAGCCATGCTGCCAGCCGCCAAGCTCGACAAGATGTTGGCGCGCCGCGCGACCCTCGAAGCCGCGCTCGCCGACCCCGGCAAGCTCGGCGCCGAGGCCTTTGCCGCGCTTGCCAAGGAATATTCCGAGCTCGCCCCCATGGTCGCGGCGATCGAGGGCTACCGCAAGCTCGAACGGGAAATCGCCGATCTCGAACAGATCGAGGAAGGCGGCGACCCCGAGCTTCGCGCGCTCGCGATCGAGGAATTGCCGGCGCTCAAGGCGCGCCACGAAAGCGCGGAACGGCAAATCGCGATCCTGCTGCTGCCGAAGGACGTCGCCGACGACCGCAGCGCCATCCTCGAGGTGCGAGCCGGCACCGGCGGCGATGAGGCGGCGCTGTTCGCGGCCGAGCTCTACAACATGTATCAGCGCTATGCCGAATTGCACCGCTGGCGCTTCGAGGTACTCGGCATCGCGGAGACCGGCATCGGCGGCTACAAGGAGGCGACGGCCGCGATCTCGGGCGCCGGAGTTTTCGCCCGCCTCAAATTCGAGAGCGGCGTGCATCGCGTGCAGCGCGTGCCGGTTACCGAAGCGCAGGGCCGCATCCACACCTCGGCGGCGACCGTCGCGGTGTTGCCGGAACCCGAGGAGATCGAGATCAAGATCGACGAGAAAGATCTCCGCATCGACATCTTCCGCTCGTCCGGGCCCGGCGGCCAATCGGTCAACACCACCGACAGCGCCGTCCGCATCACCCATCTGCCGACCGGCCTCGTGGTGCAGCAGCAGGACGAAAAGTCGCAGCACAAGAACAAGGCCAAGGCGATGAAGGTGCTGCGCGCCCGGCTTTACGAGCGCGAGCGTATGGAGACCGATGCGGAGCGCGCGGCGGCGCGCAAGGGCCAGGTCGGCTCGGGCGACCGCTCGGAACGCATCCGCACCTACAACTTCCCGCAAGGCCGCGTCACCGACCACCGCATCAACCTCACGCTCTACAAGCTCGACAAGGTGCTGACGGGCGAGGCGCTGGACGAGGTCATCGAGGCCCTGGTCGCCGAGGATCAGATCAACCGCCTGGCCGAGATGGGCGAGGACGCATGACCGCGGCGCCAAGAGCGCCGGCGGCAGCGCCACTCGGAGCGGAGCTCCACGATCGCCTGCGCGACGCGGCGGAACGGCTCCGCGCTGCCGGCGTCGCGACGCCCCGGCTCGACGCCGAACTGCTTCTCGCGCATGCACTCCAGACCCGCCGCGAGCGGCTTCCGATCGACGCGGCGCGGTCCTTGACCGCCGCCGAGGCGACCGCCTTCGCGGCGCTGATCGCGCGCCGCGCACGGCGCGAGCCGGTCTCCCACCTGCTTGGCCGGCGGGAATTCTGGAGCCTCGATTTCGCCGTCGGTCCGGCGGTGCTCGATCCCCGCCCCGACAGCGAGACCCTGGTCGAAACCGTGCTGCGGCGGATCGTGGATCGCGCCGCGGCGCTGTCGCTGCTCGATCTCGGCACCGGCTCGGGTTGCCTGATCCTAGCGCTGTTGCACGAACTTCCGAACGCGACCGGCCTCGGCCGCGACCGCAGCGGCGACGCCGTGGCGGTCGCCGCCGGCAACGCGGCGGCGCTCGGCCTCGCCGGGCGCTGCCGGTTCGAGGCCGGCGATTGGGGCGACGGCCTTGCCGGCCGCTTCGACATCATTGTCGCCAATCCGCCCTATCTGACGCGGCGCGAAATCGACGAGACGGCGCCCGAGGTCAAGGACTTCGAGCCCCATCTCGCCCTCGATGGCGGCATCGACGGGCTCGACGCCTACCGGCGCCTGGCCCCCGAGATCGCCCGCCTGCTCGGCGCCGAGGGTTTCGCCGCGGTCGAGATCGGCCAAGGCCAGGGCGATGTGGTGCGGGCGCTGTTCGCCGCCGCCGGGCTCGAAGCCAGGGACCGAGCGGCCGATCTCGGCGGCATCGAGCGCTGTCTCGTGTTCGGCCACGCGGCCGAGGCGGCGAAGACAGGGGCCGGCCCGCAAATCGCTCAACAATCGGGCCGAGTTCCGATATAAACGGGCCATGCCGAAGACAGCTTTCGTGCCCCGCCAGCGCCCCGTCGTGCTTTGCATTCTCGACGGATGGGGCGAGCGCCGCGAAGCTACCGCCAACGCCATCGCCCAGGCCAGGACGCCGAATCTCGACCGCTTGCGAGCCCGCTCGCCGGTCGCCCACCTGGAAGCGTCCGAGCTCTATGTCGGCCTGCCCAAGGGTCAGATGGGGAATTCCGAAGTCGGGCACATGAATCTCGGCGCCGGCCGGGTAGTGTTGCAGGACCTGCCGCGCATCGACCAGGCGCTGGCCGAAGGCGCGGTCGGCCGCGACGCGAACTTCCTCGCGTTCATCGACAAGCTCAAGGCGAGCGGCGGCGGCGCCCACCTCATGGGCCTGTTGTCGCCGGGCGGCGTCCATTCACACCAGGACCACATGGCGGCGCTGGCGCGGCTGCTCGCCGAGCACGGCATCGCGGTCCGGGTGCATGCCTTCCTCGATGGCCGCGACACGCCGCCGCGCAGCGCCGAAGGCTATCTCCGCAAGTTCCTCGCCGATGTCGCGGACAAGCCGGAAATCCGCCTCGCCACGCTTTGCGGCCGGTACTACGCGATGGACCGCGACAAGCGGTGGGACCGGGTGGCGCAAGCCTACGCGACGCTGGCCACCGGCGGCGGCGAGCGGGCGGCGGATCCCTTCGCGGCGCTGGCCAAGAGCTATGCGGCGGAGACTGGCGACGAATTCGTGCTGCCGACCGCGATCGGCGATTACCGCGGGATGGCGGACGGCGACGGTCTTTTGATGGCGAATTTCCGCGCCGACCGGGTGCGCGAGATTTTGGGTGCGCTGCTCGATCCGGATTTCGCCGACTTCCCGCGACCGCGCCGGGTCGACTTCGCCGCAGCGCTCGGCATGAGCGAATATTCCAGCGCGCTGAGCCGCTTCCTGCCGGCGCTGTTCCCGCCGCAGCCGCTGACCCATGTCATGGGCGAGGTCGTCGCCGAGGCCGGATTGCGCCAGCTCCGCATCGCCGAGACCGAGAAATACGCGCATGTGACGTTTTTCTTCAACGGCGGCGAGGAGCGGGAATTCGCCAACGAAACCCGCATTCTGGTGCCTTCGCCGAAGGTCCGGACCTACGACCTTCAGCCCGAAATGTCGGCGCCCGAGGTGACCGACAAGCTGGTCGCCGCGATCGCATCCGAGAGCTTCGACTTCATCGTCGTCAATTACGCCAATACCGACATGGTCGGCCATACCGGCGATCTCGCCGCCGCGATCCGCGCCGTCGAGACGGTCGATCGCTGCATCGGGCGGCTCGTCGAGGCGCTGGAAAAGGTCGGCGGCGCGATGCTGATCACCGCCGATCACGGCAACGCGGAAATGATGACCGATCCGGAAACCCATCAGCCGCACACCGCCCATACCCTCAATCCGGTGCCGGTGATCGTGGTCGACGCCAAGGCCGCGGGCGATAGCGCGCGCACGCTTCGCGACGGCCGTCTCGCCGACGTGGCGCCGACGCTTCTCGAAATGCTGGGCTTGCCGCAGCCGGCCGAGATGACCGGCCAGTCGCTGATCGTCGATCGGCCGGCGGCGCACCGGCCGGAAGCGCGTGCCCAGGCCTGAACGGCCGCGCGACTCCCGTCCGGCGCGGGGCGGCCAGCGCCGGCAGGCCCTGGTCGCCGCCGCGATCGGCCTTTTCCTCGCGGCGCTCGCCGCCGAGGCGAGAGCGGAATCCGGCACCGCGGCACCCAAAGCGCAGCTCAATCAGGTGCAAAAGGCCATCCAGCAGCACCAGAGCAAGCGCCAGGCGCTGACCGACCAGGCGGCGGCGCTGGCGCGCGACATCGGGCAGATCCGCGCCAAGACCGTCCGCCTAGCCAGCCAGATCACCGCCTCCGAGGCCGCCGTTTATCTCGCCGGCCGGCGGGTGCAGCGTCTTGCCGCGGCGGAACGGGACGCGCGGGCGCGGCTGAAATCGCGCCGCCACGAACTCGGCCAGATCTTGACCGCCTTGGCGCGGCTGGCCCGCATCCCCTCGGACGCGCTCCTGGTCAGCCCCGAGGGCGCCGCCCACACCTACCGCGCCTCGCTGCTGCTGCGCGCGCTAATCCCCGAGCTGCACCGGCGCGCCGACCGACTTGCCGCCGAGATTGCCGAGTTTTCCGCGCTCAAGGCGGAATCCGCCCGCCAGCAGGCCGATCTCCTGGCCGAACGCAACCGACTCGGCGAGAGCCGGAACAACTTGCGCCAGCTGCTCGCCGCCAAGGCCGCGGCCGAACGCCGCACCGTGGCCGAGCGGACGAGAGAGAACCGGCGTCTCGAGCAGCTCGCCGCCAAGGCGACCAGCCTGCAAACCCTGATCGAGAAAATCACCGCCGAAGAGAAGCGCGAACGCGAGCTGAACCGGCCGGGCGCCGCCGAAGCGGCGGCAGCGGCGGCGGCGACCAAGGCGGCGGAGGCCCGGCTCGCCGCCCTGCCCGCCCCCGCCGCGCCGCAGCCCGGCGGATGGCTGCGCCAACCGGCCGAGGGCCGGGTGGTCGCGCGCTTCGGCGCGAAAAACGCGTTGGGGGTGATCGCCAAAGGGGTTACCATCGCCACGGTTCCCGACGCGCTGGTCGTGGCGCCGAGGGCCGGACGGGTGATGTTCGCCGGGCCGTTTCGCGGTTATGGCTTGCTCTTGATCATCAAGCAAGCGGAAGGATATCATCTTCTTATGGCAGGGTTCGCCCGGATTGACGCGAGCGTCGGGCAGTGGCTCGTGGCCGGCGAACCGGTCGGGCAAATGGGCGGAAACGGCAATGGAAAGTCGCGTCTCTATGTAGAGCTGCGACATAACGATTCATCGGTCGATCCGGTGCCGTGGCTCATCGCAAGCAAAAGGAAGGTCAGCGGGTAAATGCGTCAATTCTGGCTCGGGGCGATATCTGGGATCGCCCTCGTAGGTGTTGTCGGCATCGTTGCGGTGCCGGGCCATTCGTCGGCCGCCACCAACTCCGAAACCTATGACCAACTGAACCTGTTCGGCCAAGTCTTCGAACGGGTCCGCGCCGACTATGTCGACAAGGTCAACGACAGCAAGCTGATCGACGCCGCAATCAACGGCATGCTGGCGTCCCTCGACCCGCATTCCGACTATATGAACAAGAAAGAATACCGGGCGATGCAGGTGGAGACCCGCGGCGAGTTCGGCGGACTCGGCCTCGAGGTCACCATGGAAAAGGGCGTCGTCAAGGTGATCTCGCCGATCGACGGCACGCCCGCCGCCAAGGCCGGGGTCAAGACCGGCGATCTGATCACGGCGGTCGACGGCAAGGCGATCCTTGGCCTCACGCTGTCACAGGCGGTGGCCGAGATGCGCGGCCCGGTCGGCTCGACCATCACCCTCACCATCGTCCGCAGCGGCGAGAAGAAACCGCTTAACATCAAGATCACCCGCGCCGTCATCAAGGTGCAGTCGGTGCGCGGCCACCGCATCGGCGACGTCGGCTATATCCGCATCGCCGCCTTCACCGAACAGACGGATCGAGGCCTGAGAAAGACGATCGCCAAGATTCGGAAGGAAATCGGCCCCAAGATCCAAGGCTGGGTGATCGATCTTCGCAACAACCCGGGCGGCCTCCTCGACCAGGCGGTCGACGTTTCGGATGACTTCCTGAACCAGGGCGAGATCGTCTCCACCCGCGGCCGCCACGCCGACGACGACCGGCGCTATTTCGCCCAGGCCCACGGCGATCTGCTCAAGGGCGAGCCGATGGTGGTGCTGATCAACGGCGGCACCGCCTCGGCGGCGGAAATCGTCTCCGGCGCGCTCAAGGATCATCACCGCGCGATCATCATGGGCACGCGCTCCTTCGGCAAAGGCTCGGTGCAGACCATCATCCCGATGGCGGGGCATGGCGCGCTCCGGCTGACCACGGCGCGCTATTACACGCCGAACGGCCGCTCGATCCAGGCCGAAGGCATCGAGCCCGATATCGTCGTGCGGCCGGCCAAGGTGGTGCCGCTGGACGAGCCGCAGGAACTGCGTGAGGCCAACCTGCCGCACCATCTCGCGAACCCGGACGGGGCGGCGGCGAAAGCGGCGGTGGAAAAGAGCAAGGAGATGCCGGTCGGCGAGACCGAGGCGGAACGGAACGACTACCAGCTCCAGCGGGCGGTCGATCTGCTGCACGGGCTCGCGGTCTATGGCGAGCACGCCGGTTCGCAATAGGCGACGGAGCGCTCGCGCCGCCCGATTCCCGCGAGGCGGCGGCGCGGTTCTATCGCCGCGCGGCGTTACGATCGGTAAACCTTGCCGGCATAGAGTGGGATAGGTTTTCGTACCCGCGCGGCGGCGCGACCCGCGACGATCGGGTTCTAGGGGGAGGAGCCGGAACTGAACCGCCGGCGCACATCCAGGAACGAGGCCGGGGCACCCCGGGCGCAAACGTCGCGGCCCGCAGCCAATTGGCCGCTTCGGGCTGGGCTGGTGCTGTTGATCGCCACCGCCGCGATCGCCGGCATCGTGCTCGGCGACGGTGCGCAGGGACCGGCCGAGAAGCCGTCGCTCGACGGCACGAGCCGGGTCAGGCTCGGCGCCGCGAAACCGACAAAGGCGAGCCCGCCACAGGCAAAAGCGGTGAGCGGCGCCGCGATCGCCCCGCCAGCCACCGCCCCGGCCACCGCCCCGGCCGCGACGCCGGTGCTGCTCGGGCCGGTGCCGAACCCGGAGCTTGTCGCGCCGAGCGCGACCGGGCCGTTGCCGATCATCGACAGGAACGGTCTCGAGCCGTGGCGCGCCTATGCGCGGCCATTCCGCGATCCGGCCAATCTGCCGCGCATCGCGCTGGCGATCGCCGGCATGGGCCTGAACAAGACCGAGACCAACGAGGCGATCCAGAAACTGCCGCCCGAGGTGACCCTGAGCTTCTCGCCCTATGCCTCGAATCTGCAGAGTTGGGTCGCGGAGGCGCGCGCCTATGGCCATGAGGTCATGCTGCAACTGCCGATGCAGCCGATCGGCTATCCGGCCAACGATCCCGGGCCGAATGCCCTGCTCGGCTCGCTGTCGGCGCAGCAGAATCTGGCGCGGCTCGATTGGCTGCTCGGCCGCTTCACCGGCTATATCGGCGTCACCGATTATCAGGGCGGCGCCTTCACCGCCTCGGCCGCCAGCCTGATGCCGATCCTGAAGGCGCTCAAAGGGCGCGGGCTGATGTATCTCGCCAGCCGCGCGACGCCGGATTCCCTGGCCGCGCCGCTGGCGCGCGAAATCGGGTTGCCAATCGCCGCCAATGACGACCTGATCGACCGCGATCCGTCGCAGAGCGGCGTTCGAACGCAACTGATGGCGCTGGAAAACACCGCGCGCCGGAGCGGCCATGCCATCGGCCTCGGCCTGCCCTACCCGGTGACCGTCGAGACCATCGCCGCCTGGGCGACGACGCTGCCCGGGGCCGGCCTCACGCTGGCGCCGGTCTCGGCGCTGGCCGATACCAAGGGAGCGGAATGACCGAGGAACCGCCGGCGACCGACGACATCGAACGGCTGCCCTATCGGCCGGGCGTCGGCATCATGCTGCTCAATCCGGCCGGGCTGGTGTTCGTCGGCCGGCGCATCGACCAGACCGCCGAGGCCTGGCAGATGCCGCAGGGCGGCGTCGATCCCGGCGAGACGCCGCGCGCGGCGGCGCTGCGCGAGATGGCCGAGGAAATCGGCACCGACAAGGCCGAGATCATCGCCGAGAGCCGCGACTGGCTGCGCTATGCGCTTCCCGCGGAACTGGTGCCGAAGATCTGGGGAGGGCGCTACCGCGGCCAGGAACAGAAATGGTTCCTCCTGCGCTTTCTCGGCCGCGACGCCGACATCGACCTCACGATCCACCACCCCGAGTTCGACGCTTGGCAATGGGTCGCGCGCGACCGGCTGCTCTCGCTCATCGTTCCGTTCAAGCGCGAGCTTTATCGCCGCATACTCGCCGAGTTCGCGGATATCGCCTGAGCCTGCCAAAATCCGGCCGCGCCCCGCGTCAGGCCGTGGCGCCACGCGCGCGGCGGCGCAATCCGGCCCACGCGAGGCGGACGGAGAGGCGCGCAAGCCGCCCTTGCGGATCGAGGCCGCAGGCCTTCAGCACCATGCCGATGCCGCGCTGGACGTGGCCGAAACGATAGAGCGGCAGGGCAGCGGCGGAATAGGCCGCCGAATGGCGCTTGCGGTCGTAAGCCTCGGGCGGGTCGTTGGCGCAGTAATAGGCGAAGGCGAGCTCGTCGTCGTCCGCCTCCCAAAGCCGCCCGAGCGCGACCTTGAGCCGGCGCCACAGCGGCAGCGGCTCGCGCGCCGCGTAGCGCGCGAGATGGGTATAGAAGAGCTTGTAATGGCGGAACTCGTCGCCCGCGATCTTGGCGGCGATCGCCTTCAGCGCCGGCTCCTCGGTGGCGTCGCGGATGGCGCTGTAGAAGGAGCTGGTGCCGACCTCGACGACGCAGCGCGCGATCAGCTCGCCGGTGCGGCTGCCGCGCACCGAGGCGCTCGCCTCGAGCGGCAGCGAATAACCGTCGCGGAAACGCTGGAAGCTGGCCGCGAAATCGAACCCCGGATCGGCAAGCGCGGCCCAGCGCGCGAGGGCCTGGCCGTGCTGCACCTCTTCGTCGCCCCACTGGCGCGCCGCCGCCTGAAAGGCGGCGTCGTCGCCGAAGACGTTGCAGAGATAGATGACGTAGTCGTGCGAATTGTGCTCGACCATGGCCGCCGCCTTGACCGCCCGAAGAAGGTCGGGGGCGACGCGGCGTCGATCGAACGTCTCCCAAGGGATGTCGTCGAGCGTCCAATGTCGGGCCATGGCGGGAATTGTTACCCGCGCGGGACAGCCAGCGCAAGCCTCGGCGTCAAGCCCATCAAATTTCGAACTAATACACGACCGCGCGACGCGGAAATCGAGGATCGGAGCGGGCCGTCAGGCGGCCGGCGCCTCGCTCATCTGTTCGAGATAGGCGAGGAACTCGCCAGCGGCCAGGGCCTTGGCTTCGTCCGCCCCGGCGGCGGCGAGCGCGGCCTTCGCGGTCTCGATCTCGTCCTTCAGGGCGGCGCGGTTGATCTGATCCGCGGGCGTCGCGTGTTCCGCCAGAACGGTGAAGCGGTCGGCGGAGACTTCGGCGAAACCGCCGGCGACGAAGATGCGGCGCGCCAGCTTGTCGCCGTCGTAGACCTCGACCGCGCCGGCGCGCAGCACCGAGATCATCGGCTGATGGCCGGGCAGCACGGCGAAATCGCCTTCCGCCCCCGGCGCCACAACCATATCGGCGTCGACGGCGACGAGCAGCCGCTCCGGCAATACGAGCTCGAAGGTAACCTTGTCCGCCATGACCCGATCTTCTCTTTACGCCGCCTCGGCCGCGAGTTTCTTCGCCTTCTCCACCGCCTCGTCGATGGTGCCGACCATGTAGAAGGCGGCCTCCGGCAAGTGATCGTACTTGCCGCTGACGATCTCGTGGAAGCCGCGGATGGTCTCCTCGATCGGCACCAGCACGCCCGGCGTGCCGGTGAAGACCTCGGCGACATGGAAGGGCTGCGACAGGAAGCGCTGAATCTTACGCGCGCGGGCGACGGTGAGCTTGTCCTCTTCCGAAAGCTCGTCCATGCCGAGAATGGCGATGATGTCCTGCAGCGACTTGTAGGTCTGCAGCACACGCTGCACCTCGCGGGCGACCTGATAGTGCTCCTCGCCGACGACGCGCGGATCGAGAATGCGCGAGGTCGAATCGAGCGGGTCCACCGCCGGATAGATGCCGAGCTCGGCGATCTGGCGGCTCAACACCGTGGTCGCGTCCAAATGCGCGAACGAGGTCGCCGGCGCCGGATCGGTCAAGTCGTCGGCCGGCACGTAGATCGCCTGCACCGAGGTGATCGAGCCCTTGGTGGTGGTGGTGATGCGCTCCTGCAGATTGCCCATGTCGGTCGCGAGCGTCGGCTGGTAGCCCACCGCCGAGGGAATGCGGCCCAACAGCGCCGACACTTCCGAGCCCGCCTGGGTGAAGCGGAAGATGTTGTCGATGAACAGCAGCACGTCGCGGCCTTCCTGGTCGCGGAAATATTCCGCCAGGGTGACGCCGGTCAATCCGACGCGGGCGCGAGCGCCCGGCGGCTCGTTCATCTGGCCATAGACCAGCGCCGCCTTGGATTCGCCGCCGTCGACCTTGATGACACCGGATTCCATCATCTCGTGATAGAGGTCGTTGCCCTCGCGGGTGCGCTCGCCGACGCCGGCGAAGACCGAGTAGCCGCCGTGCGCCTTGGCGACGTTGTTGATCAGCTCCATGATCAGCACCGTCTTGCCGACGCCGGCGCCGCCGAACAGGCCGATCTTGCCGCCGCGGGCGTAGGGCGCGAGCAGGTCCACCACCTTGATGCCGGTGACCAGCACCTGCTGCTCGGTCGACTGTTCGATGAAGGGCGGGGCTGAGGCATGGATCGGCGCCGACATCTTGGTCTTGAGCGGGCCGCGCTCGTCCACCGGCTGGCCGATGACATTGATGATGCGGCCCAAGGTCTCGGGCCCGACCGGCACAGTGATGGCGGCGCCGGTGTCGGTCACCTCCATGCCGCGCACGAGGCCGTCGGTCGTATCCATGGCAATGGTGCGGACGGTGCTCTCGCCGAGATGCTGCGCCACTTCGAGCACTAGAAGGTTGCCCTGGTTGTCGCAATGCAAGGCATTGAGAATGGCCGGCAGGTGGCCCTCGAACTGCACGTCGACGACGGCGCCGACAACCTGCGTAATCCGGCCGACAACATTGGTAGCCATGGTTCTGCTCCCTCTTACGACGCCCGGCCTAGATCGCCTCGGCGCCGGAAATGATTTCAATGAGCTCCTTGGTGATGACCGCTTGGCGCGTCCGGTTGTAGTTCAGCGTCAGCTTCTGGATCATGTCGCTGGCGTTGCGCGTGGCGTTGTCCATGGCCGTCATCCGGGCGCCCTGCTCGGAGGCGGCGTTCTCGAGCAGCCCCCGATAGATCTGCACCGCCAGATTCCGGGGCAGAAGCAGCGCCAGAATTTCGTCCTCCTCGGGCTCGAACTCGTAAATCGCGCCGCCAAGATCGGGCACTTCCACCCCCTCGCCGCTGGTGAGCGCGGGGATGAGCTGATGGTCGGTGACGACCTGGGTCAGCACCGTCTTGAAGCGGTTGTAGAACAGCGTGCAGACGTCGAACTCGCCGGCCTCGAACATCGCGGCGATCCGCTCGGCGACCGCCGCGGCGTTGTCGAAGCTGATGCGGCGCACGCGGGAGTGGTCGACCGTCTCGACGATCTGGTCGGCATAATCGCGGCGCAGCATGTCGCGGCCCTTGCGGCCGACGCAGAAGAACTTCACCGTCTTGCCCGCCGCCTCGAGCTCGGCCGCGCGGCGCCGGGCGGCGCGCACGATCGAGCCGTTGAAGGCGCCGCAAAGACCGCGGTCGGCGGTGGCGACGAGCAGAAGATGCACGTCGCTCTTGCCGGTGCCGACGAGAAGCCGGGGCGCCGCGTCGCCGGAAACGTCGGCCGCCGCGAGCGAACCCAGGATGCGATCCATCCGCTCGGCATAGGGACG
>JAJYTL010000431.1 GCA_021793055.1 Pseudomonadota bacterium | reverse complement strand
TCACCTGGTACGTGGTAGTGGCGAGCGTCTTCTCGCACGCCCGTGTGCAGGCCGCTTACCAGCGCATCAAGGGCGGCATCGACCGCATCATGGGCGTGGTCTTTATCGCCTTCGGCGCCCGCATCGCGGCGCTGGCGCGTATCTGACCTAAAACCGCGCCGTCGTCTGCAGCAGCGCCACCAGAGCGTTGGGGTTTTCTTTCGCCGGATCGGTCGGGTCGACGATGCCGCCGCCCGGACGGATGAGATATTGCAGATCGGGCGTGAGCGAGAGCCAGGGCGTCAGCACAACGTTATAGGCAAGCTCGATATCGCCCTCGGCGCTCGGGATCGGCTGCCAGGCTTGGCCGGCCGCGTTCTCGGCCCGCGCCAAGGCTGCCGCGCGGCCGCTAATGCGATCATAGGCAAGGGCGAGGGCAAGCGAATTCTTCTGCCGGATCGCGAACGGCGCGCGCAAGGCCAAGCCGCCTTGAACGCCGAAGGTGATCAGGTTGCGGTCAGGCGGCGCATAAGCGATGCGGGCGAAACCCTTCAGCCGGCGACCGTCGGCGCCCCGCCACAAGGTTTGCGTCAGGCCGGCGTAGAACACGCGATCGCCATGGTCGGCCCGCGGCGGCCCGGCGTTCGGCGCCGCGAGACTCTGACCTGAGGCGCTGAACAGTAGGTCCGGGCGACTCAAGTTGTCGTAAAGCCCGCCGGCCAGAACCGCGCCGGCGCCGAGACCGGGCAGACGGTAGTCCCATTCCGCTTCCGCGATGAGCAGGGCGCCTGCATTGAGCGGAAAGCCGAGGCCGTGCGGATTTCGCGCCACGACCGAAAGGCCGCCGGCGGGCCGGCCGCCGGGATCGCCGCTGAAAATCCCGGCGCGCAGACGCAGCGCCGGCAGTGCCTGAACGGCGATCATCGCGCCCGGCGCCTCGAACGGATAGGCCAGACCGCCGCCCGGCAGGTCGGTGCCCATGATGTTGCGATAGGTGTAGTTGCCGTCGAGCAGAATTGCGGCCGCCGGGTTCTGGTCGAAATTCTCGTCGAGGCCGAACTGGCCGATCTTGATATCGACCGCGTTGCCGGCCGGCCGCCATTGCAGATAAGCATCGCCAAGCCGCGCGCCGGCCGGTCCTTCGATGAAGTCGATCGGGCTCAGGCTATGGATCTTTGCGGCAGTCGGCCCGCGCCCTTGTAGGATCCAGGCGTTGGCGTGAAGCGACAGCCCGGCAAGTGAAGCAAGACGCGGTAGCTTGCCAAAATCGACCGCGAGCGAAGGCGACAGCAAGCCGGTGAAGGCCGGCCCCGGACTCGCGCCGCCGACCACCGCGGCGCCGACCGCCGCCTGTTCGTAGATATGAAACCGCGCCGCCGAGGCGGCGCGCGCGTGCGCCGGCCGGACAAGCATGAAAGCGAACGCGACGACGAAAGCGGCCAAGCGCTGATTGCGTCGGCCGATGTACATCACCGCGTCACTCCACCAACGAATTCGCCGGCCGAAGCGGCCCGGGCTGGCTTTACCCGACCGGACTTGCTTTATGGCCAGGCGCAACCATGCAGACTCGCAGCCAGCAAGTCAACCGGCGGCGATGCGCGAGCCTATCATCCCGAGCCCGTCATCTCGAGCTTGGCATCCCGAGCCCGTCGGGCGGCAAGGCGATCGTTGCCTTGGGCTTAGCCGCCGGCGATATAGCGGCGCAGTTCCGCCGCCTCCATCTCGGTCTGCGCGATGCGCCACTTGACCACGTCGCCGATGGAGACGAGACCAACCAGACGATCGTTCTTCTGCACCGGCAGATGACGCACGCGATGGCGGGTCATCATGCCCATCACATGCTCGATGGTCTCTTCCGGCGACGTGAAGACGATGTCCCGGGTCATCAGATCGGCGACCTTGGCTTGCATGGCGGCGGCGCCATCGCGCGCCAACGCCTGCACCAGATCGCGCTCGGAGATGATGCCGGCGACGCGATCCGCGCCGGACATCACCACGAGCGCGCCGATCCGCTCGCGGCTCAAGCGCTCGACCGCGGCCTGCACGCTCTCCTCCGCGCCCACCGTATGGACGCGGCTGCCTTTTTGTCTCAGAACCTGCGCTACTGTCACGGGCACCTCCCCCCCAGACGGGACGGCCCGACACGCTACCAATGACGCCCCGCACGGGGATCAAGATTGGTTGACGCTTCGGTAGTGATTATGGCGCAGATGTGGACCCTCGGCAAGACGCCGGCAACTGCCGGCTCGGCGCAAGAGGTTGCCACGAGGACGGGGCGGCACTACAGGACGCAAAGCGCGGGACGCCAAGCGCGGGACGCAAAGCATGGGACGCCAAGCACCGGGCGGCGATGCGGCGCCGGTGATGCTCCTATCGGCCCGCTATCGGCCCGGAACCGGAATCTAGTCGTTGCCGTCCATGACATCCGGGGCGGCCGCGCGCGGGCGGGGCCGTCGCGCCGCCGGGCCGGCGGCCTCGCTCGGCGCCGCCGAGAGGCCGACCTTGATGAAATCCGCCAGATTATAGGTGAAGCGATCGAGCAGGACCGGGTGCACCG
>JAJYTL010000430.1 GCA_021793055.1 Pseudomonadota bacterium | reverse complement strand
ACGCGGCCGGCGTGCCCACTGTTCCGGGTTACGAAGGCGAGGATCAATCGGACGCGCGCCTCGCCGCCGAGGCCCGCGCCTTGGGCTTCCCGCTGATGGTCAAGGCGGCGGCCGGCGGCGGCGGCCGCGGCTTGCGCCGGATCGAGCGCGAGGCGAATTTCACCGCCGGCCTGTCGGCGGCACGGCGCGAGACCATGGCCGCCTTCGGCAACGACGCCCTGATGATCGAACGCGCGCTCGATCGCAGTCGCCATGTCGAGGTGCAGGTTCTCGCCGACCGTCACGGCAACACGCTCCACCTCGGCGAGCGCGATTGCTCGCTGCAGCGCCGCCACCAGAAGGTGATCGAGGAAGCGCCCGCGCCGGGGCTCTCGCCCGTGCTCCGCGACGCCATGGGCGCGGCCGCGGTCAAGGCGGCCGAAGCGGTCGGTTATCTCGGCGCCGGCACGGTCGAATTCCTGCTTCAGGGCGAGGATTTCTATTTTCTCGAAATGAACACCCGCATTCAGGTCGAACATCCGGTGACCGAGGCGATCACCGGGCTCGATCTTGTCGAATGGCAGCTTCGCGTCGCGGCCGGCGAGGCGCTGCCCTTTCGCCAGCGGAATTTCCGCACTTCCGGCCACGCCATCGAGGCGCGGCTTTACGCTGAAGACTGGCGGAACGGATTCCTGCCGCAATCCGGCGTGCTGGCGGCCTTCGTGCCGCCGACTGGCGCCGGCATCCGCGCCGATCACGGCCTGACGGCGGGCGAAGAGATCACGCCCCATTACGACCCGATGCTGGCCAAGATCGTCGCCCACGGCCGCGACCGGGAAGACGCAAGGCGGCGGCTGATCGCGGCCCTCGAAGACACCGTCGTCTTCGGGCCGACGACAAATCGCGATTTTCTCATCGCCCTGTTGCGGACCGACGCGGTCGCGGCCGGTGCCGTCACCACAACGACGCTGGAAGAAAAGCTGCTGCCGGCCCTTCTCGCGCGCCCGACACGCCCGAGCCGCAACGTCCGCGCGCTCGCCGCGGCGTTGCTTTTCGATGAAGATACCAAGGCGCGCTGGGGCGCGCGCGGCTCATGGCAAAGCGGCACCGCCTTGCCGTGGCCGCTTCGCCTCGAAGCCGGCCAGCGGCGCGAAGACCTGACGCTTGCCCTGCTTGGCCCCGATGCCTATCGCGTCGCCCTCGCTACGACGACGGACGAGGGGGATGGCGAGACCGAGATCCGCATTCTCCGCCGCGACGGCCATCGCCTTTCATATCACGCCGACGAGATTGCGCGCCACGCCGCCTGGCAGCGCGTTGGGACCACGCTATATCTCGATGCCGAAGGGATGACGCAGGTCTTTCGCGACGCCTCGCGCGATCCGCCGCGACTCGCCGAGGCGGAAGCGGGCGCGCAGCTCATCGCGCCGATGAGCGGGCGGATCGTCGCGGTTCTGGCCACGCCCGGCGCGGCGGTGAAGAAAGGCCAGGCCGTCGTCGTCGTCGAGGCGATGAAGATGCATCACCAGATTGCCGCGGGGCGGGACGGCATCCTGGAGCGAATCGCCGTCAAGGAAGGCGATCAGGTGCAGGCCCGCCAACTCATCGCCGCCCTCGCCGAGGGCTGAAGCCGGGGCGCCTCAGGCGACGTCGGAGCCGGCGCTGAGGCTGCGGGCGATGATTTCCTTCATGATCTCGTTGCTGCCGCCGAAAATGCGCTGCACACGAGCGTCCACGTAATGGCGGGCGATGGAATATTCCCACATATAGCCGTAGCCGCCGTGGAATTGCAGGCACTGATCGATGACCCGGCCGACCATTTCCGAAACCCACAGCTTGGCCATCGCGGCCGAGGCCGCGTCGAGCTCGTTCTTCACCACCAGCTCAAGGCAACGATCGACGAAGACGCGGCCGATCTCGACCTCGGTCTTGGCCTCGGCGAGCTTGAATCGGGTGTTCTGAAAATCGCCGATGGCGCGGCCGAAGGCCTTGCGCTGGTTAACATAGGCGATGGTCTCTTCGAGCACCGCCTCGGCCACGGCGGCGTTGCGAATCGCGATCTGCATCCGCTCCCAGGCAAGCTCCTGCATCAGGCGATAGAAGCCCTGGCCCTCGCCACCGAGGATATTGCTCACCGGCACGCGCACGTCGTTGAAGAAGAGTTCCGAGGTGTCCTGCGCCTTGAGGCCGATCTTCTTCAGGTTCCGTCCCTTGGTGAAGCCCGCGCGGTCGCCCTCGACCAGCACCAGGGTGGTGCCCTTGGCACCCGCCTTGGGATCGGTCTTGGTCACCAGGATGACGAGGTCGCAAAGCTGGCCGTTGGTGATGAAGGTCTTCTGGCCGTTGATGACAAGCTCGTCGCCGTCGCGGACAGCGCTGGTGCGGATGCCCTGCAGGTCGCTGCCAGCGCCGGGCTCGGTCATGGCGATGGCGCCGATCACCTCGCCACGCGCCATCGGCGGCAGCCATTTCCGCTTCTGCGCCTCGGTGCCGTAATTCAGGATATAGGGCGCGACGATATCGGAATGCAGGCCAAAGCCGGGACCGGAGGCGCCGATC
>JAJYTL010000429.1 GCA_021793055.1 Pseudomonadota bacterium | reverse complement strand
GTTCCGCACGCCTTGCCACCGTCCTCGGCCAGATGCTTGACGATGGTCAGCCGCACCGGGTCGCTCAAGGCGTACAAGACCCCGGTCACCGTCAGGCTTCTTCTGGGCGGGTGATGTAACGCTCTCATGCTTGCAGTATCGCATGAAGCTGTGCTACGGTTCTATTGTTCTATAGTATGCGAACAATAGGATAACATCATGCATGCTGACGTGATGATCGAACCGACAAAGGACCAGGCCGCAAAGTACCCGGATCTCGCGGGCAAGACGTATCTCGTCACCGGAGCGTCCTCCGGGATCGGCGCGGTCACAGCCTTGGCGCTGGGCAGGGCCGGGGCCAACGTCGTGCTCGCTGCGCGCCGGCTCGATGCCTGCGAGGCTCTGGCGGCACAAATCCAGGCCGGCGGCGGACAGGCGCTGGCGCTCGTCTCCGCCGTCAACGGAGCGCTCATCGCCTACGCGCGGGCGTTGGCCGTGGAACTGGCGCCCATTCGGGTCAACACCGTTTCCCCGGGGTGGGTAGATACGCCGATCTGGGGGAGCATTGCGACGGACGACGTCAAGGCAAACATGTTCCGGGACATGGCCGGCCGCCTCCCGGTGGGGCGCATCGGTGAGCCCAAGGACATTGCGGCCGCCGTGACGCTGCTGCTGACGAACAGCTATATGACCGGAACTACGTTGGAGGTGGACGGCGGGCGGCGCCTCTTGTGATGGCATCGATCGTCGGGGCCGGCGCGATCCGGGTAAGGACTGCATGGCCGGGTTGCGTCCAACTCATTTGATCACGACATAACGGGCTCAATCCTCGCTCCAGCGGGTCAACTTCCAGAGGTGCTTGCGCCGCTTACAGTCATCCGATGAATTCAAACTTTTTTCATAGGATGCGTCTATGTAGATATTTGGAATACGGCCCGCCGATTTCGCTCGCCGACGCGTAACGGGTGATCGATGCGGCGGAGGCCGATCGGCGACGGCAAGGTCATCGGCGCCATCGGTGTCTCCGGAGCGCAGTCCGCCCAGGACGGACAGGTGGCGATGGCGGGCGCCCGGGTCATCAATGATTGAAAAGGAGCAACCCAGCGATGCAAGCGATCATTTTCGAGCAAGCCGGACGAGCGGAAGAAGTCCTCGCCGTGCGCGACGTGCCGTCGCCTGTTCCCGGCCGCGGTCAGGTGCTCATTCGAGTCGCCGCACGGCCTATCCAGCCCGCCGATTTCCTGTTCATCGAAGGCCGTTACCGCATCAAGCCGGCGTTTCCGCAAATCGCCGGGCTCGAAGGGGTCGGGACCATCGCCGCCTGCGGCCCGGAGGTGACCGGCTTTGAGCCGGGAACGCGCGTCGCATTCCGCGCGCCCGGCGCATGGGCAGAATTTGCGGTCGTTCCGCTATCGCGGGTCTATCCGGTGCCGCCGGGAATTTCCGATGCCGTCGCCTGCCAGTTCGCGCTCAACCCACTCACCGCCTGGGGATTGCTCAGCGCGTGCGATTTGCCGAAATCCTCCCGGCTCCTGATCACCGCCGGGCGCTCGGTCGTCGCGCGCCTCCTGTCGAAACTGGCTCAACGCAAGGACTTACACGCAAGCTTGCTGGTGCGCGACGGCGAGGGCTATGCCGCGCTGGAAGGCGACACCGGACAAACCATCGCCAGCGGAAAGAGCGTCGCCGAAGCATTGCAGACCGTCGTCGACAACCAGGGGCGCTTCCATGCCATCTTGGACGCGGTCGGAGGGGCAAATACGCTCGTGCTGATCGACGCGCTCGAACCGCGAGGCCGGCTGATTTCCTACGGCATCCTCGACGACGGCGAGATCACGCTCAAGGCGTCGCGCATCCTGTACAAGAACATGACATGGCAAGGGTTCGGCATCGACGGCTGGCTGGATCATGCCTCCCAAGAAGATCTGGCCGCCGCGCAACGGGAACTCTGGCCGATGCTCGCGGAACATCCGGACCTATTGCCGGTGATCGGCCGCTTCACGCTGTCTCAGGTGCAAGAAGCCGTCCACGCCGTGCGCACGATCAAGCGCCCCGGGAAAGTGCTATTGATGGGTTAGCTTGTAGGGCGGAAGCGAAGCGTATTCCGCCGCTTGCCTCAGGAGATCGACATGATCACGAACACGCATGATTTGGCCGGCAAAGTCGTTCTTGTCACAGGCGGCAACCGTGGCATCGGGCGGGCGATTTCGCTGGCGCTTGCGAATGCAGGCGCGGACATCGCCATCAACTACCACAGCCGCGAGAGCGAAGCCGGGCACGTGAAGTCTCAGGTGGAAAGCTGTGGCCGCCGTTGCATTACGGTGCGCGCCGATGTCTCGGTTGCGGCCGATGTGTCCCGAATGGTTCAGTGTGTCGAAGAAGAGCTTGGCGCAGTGTCCATACTGGTCAACAACGCGGGCATCGCCCGTCCCCAGTCCTTGAAAGAGATCACCGAGAAAGATTGGAACCAGATCATCGACGTCAACTTGAAGTCGGTCTTTCTGGTCACGCAGGCGGTACTGCCCAGAATGCGGGCGGCAAAATGGGGGCGGCATCATGGGGCTTGC
>JAJYTL010000037.1 GCA_021793055.1 Pseudomonadota bacterium | reverse complement strand
CGGAGCGGATGGCGAGAACATGGCTCATCTGGGAGAGGGTGAGCACGGTGAAGACCATGGTCTGCCAGTGGCTGTCCGCGACATGGATGGCATAGGCCTGGGTCGTCAGCGAGAGCGCGGCCATGGCGAGGCCGACCCAGACCATGTGCTGCCACATGCCATGCGCGAAGATGCTCTCTTTCGGTGGCCGCGGCGGGCGCGCCATGGCGCCGGCCTCCGCCGGTTCCGCCGCCAGGGCAAGGCCGGGCAGGCCGTCGGTGACGAGATTGATCCAGAGAATCTGGATCGGCAGCAGGGGCACCGGCAGGCCGAGGAAGGGCGCTAGAAACACCGTCCAGATTTCGGCCGAATTGCAGGTGATGGCGTAGCGGATGAATTTCCGGATGTTGTCGAAGATGCGCCGTCCTTCGCGCACGGCCGCGACGATGGTGGCGAAATTGTCGTCGAGCAGAACCAGACTCGCGGCCTCGCGGGCGACGTCGGTGCCGCCTTTGCCCATGGCGACGCCGATATCGGCGCGGGCCAGCGCCGGCGCGTCGTTGACGCCGTCGCCGGTCATGGCGACGAATTCGCCACGGCGCTTCAGCGCCTCGACGATGCGGATCTTTTGCGCCGGATCGACTCGCGCATAGACGCGAGCGTCGGTGACACGTTCGGCGAGCGCGGCGTCGGACAGATCGCGCAGGTCCGTGCCGGTGAGGACCGCGTCGTCGTCGTCGATGATGCCGAGCCGGCGGGCGATGGCGCGGGCCGTCGCCGGATGGTCGCCGGTGATCATCACCGGCACGATGCCGGCGGATTTACAGAGCTCGACCGCGGTCTTGGCCTCGGCGCGCGGCGGGTCCAAAAGGCCGACCAGGCCGAGAAGGACAAGATTGTCTTCGATTTCGCGCGCCTCCGATGCGGTCGGCATTTCCGGCCAGCGCCGATAAGCGATGGCGAGGACGCGCAGGCCGTCCGCCGCCATGGCCTCCGCCGCCGCGGCGATCGGCGCGGGCTCGAAAGCGATCTCGCCGTCCGCGTTCGCGATGCGGCGGCAGCGCTCGAGAACGCTTTCCGGCGCGCCCTTGGTATAGGCGACGAAACCGTCGCCGCCGTCGGCGCCGGAAACGGCATGCAGCGTGGTCATGCGCTTTCGCTCCGAATCGAAGGGCAGCTCCCGGACCCGCGGCATCCGCTCTTCGAGCGCAGCCTTGTCGAAACCGCGATCCGCGGCGGCGCGCATGAGCGCGACCTCGGTCGGCTCGCCGACGACGCGCTCGCCGTCGCCCCGCCCGGTATCGTTGCAGAGCGCCAGTGCCTCGAGCAGGCGGCGCGCGGCCTCGGTCGCGGGATCGATGTCGGTGGCAGGGAAGCGTTTGCCCAAGGCGTGGATCTCGACGACCCGCATCTCGTTCTCGGTCAGGGTGCCGGTTTTGTCCGAGCAGATATAGGTCACCGAGCCCAGCGTCTCGACGGCGGGGAGGCGGCGGATCAAGGCCTTGTGGCGCGCCATTATGCGCGCGCCAAGGGCGAGCAACACGGTGACCACCGCCGGCAGCGCCTCGGGCAGCGCCGCGACCGCGAGACTCAAGGCGGTGAGCAGGATGAGGAACGGCGGCTCGTCGCGAAGCAGGCCGACGGCGAAGACCACCGCGCAGATGCCGAGCACGGCATAAGTGATCTGCCGACCGAAGACGGCGAGCCGCTGCTGCAACGGGGTGCGCATCTCGGGCGCGTTTTCGATCAGTCCGGCGATTTTGCCGAGCTCGGTGCGGGCGCCGGTCGCGACCACGATGCCGCGTCCGCGGCCGTAGGCGGCGGTGGTTCCCTTGAATGCGATGTTGACCCGCTCACCCAGGCTTAAGCCCATGTCGGCGAGCGCCGCCGTGGTCTTTTCGACCGACGCGGATTCGCCGGTGAGGGCCGCCTCGCTGGTCTTGAGCTCGACCGTCTCGCTCAGTCGAAGATCTGCCGGGATGGCGCTTCCCGCCTCCAGCAGCACCACGTCGCCCGGCACCAAGGCGGCGGCCGGCACGGTTTCATGCCGGCCGTCGCGAACGATGGTCGCGGCCGGCGCGGCGAGCCGCCGCAACGCGGCGACGGCGCGGTCCGCCCGATATTCTTGGACAAAGCCGACCACTGCGTTAAGCACCACGATGACCAGAATGACGATCATGTCCTTGGCATCGCCGATCAGCCCCGAGACCACGGCGGCGACGATGAGAATCAAGATCATCACCTCGGCGAACTGCGTAAAAAAAAGCGCGAGCGCGCTGCGCCGTGCCTGTTCCGGAATCGCATTCGGGCCGTTCCGGGCGAGGCGGCGGGCGGCTTCGCCGGCGCCGAGGCCAAGGCTCGGATTCGTGCCGAGACGCTCGGCCGTCTCCGCGACGCCTAAAGTGTGCCAGGGCGTCTCGCCTACCGGCGTCTCGACGTCTTCGCGCCTTGCCTTGATCTCAGTCGCCATGGAGGAAGAGGATATAGGAGTTGAGCAGATACATGAGGAATATCCCGAGGCTGGCCCAGGCCACCGAGCTGAACAGCCGCGCCTTCGGCCGATAGAACAGGCCGATGATGGCGATGCCGGTCATGATCACGGCCGAGAGCGCGGAGACCGCGTGAATGGGCGAGACATAGGAGAGCAGGGGGCCCTTGGTAAAGAAAATATCGTCGATCGCGAGCACCGCCATGTCGAACAGGTTGCTGCCAAGCAGGTTGGCGATTGCCATGTCGAGGGCCCCGATGCGAACGGCGGCGACGGTCACCACGACTTCCGGCAACGACGTCACGCCGGCGACAAGCAGCGTGCCGACGAAGGTCCGCCGCCAATGCATCGCGTCGGCGAGGGCGGCGCCGATAAAGGGAAGCCATGCGCCGGCGGCGATCACCACCAGCGCGGCCAGCGCGTAGCGGGCGATCGCGCTCCGCAGCGTTATCTGTGGATAGCGTTCCGCGACCTCCTCGACGAATTGCTCGCGGTGGTCCTTTTCATAGGTGGAGAGGGAACGCATGGCGAGCACGTAAAGCGCAAGGATCACCGGCGTATAGAGGCCGATGTGTCCGATGGCGATATTCGCGCCCTGGTCGCGCAGCAACAGGCTCATGCCGGCGAAGCCGACCAGCACGACGCCGAATCCGGCGGAGAGCACGTGGCCCTGGCGCGCCCGGCGATAGACCGTTTCGCCGCGCTGGATGAAATCGAGCACGACCAATATGGTGAGATTGAACACGCAACTGCCGAAGACGTCGCCGGCCGCGATGTCGGGCGCCATGGCGATCGTGACCGCGCTCAAGCCGGTGACGAGTTCGGGCAGCGAGGTGACCGTCGCCACCAGAACCAAGCCAACCCAACTGCCCGACAGCGACGTCTTTTCGGCGATGATGTCGCTCGAGCGCGAGAGCTCCGGGCCGGCGAAGCCGATGAGCGCGAGGCAGGCGGCGAATTGCAGCCATATGGCGACGATCGGCGGCATCACAAGATGCCGCCGCGGCGCCGCGCGGGGGGCGGGGGCCATGAGCCATAGCGGCGCGGCGCTGCTCGATCTCTCGGCTTCAGTATCGTCTCCTTGGGAGGACTCTCGTCAGGATTACTGTCGTCGTGGGCCGCCGCAGTCCCGGGTCTTCGCGGACGTGGAAACCATGCGACGGCTTTTGCGGCAAGCCCTTGATGCAGATCAAGGTCGAGGACGGGCGTCGGGTTATCCTTTAAATTAAATGGCAACCTGGGGCTAGCCGTCCACGCGATCCCGGCCGCGCCGGGTCCGAGCGCAGGGGCGCTCCGATTCGGGGAGGAAGGAGGCCATCGCGTGATGAAGAGCATCCTTGTGGCGCTGGACGATACGCCGGCGGCCTCAGCGGCGCGCGATGTCGCGCTCGCGCTGGCGGCGCGCCATCGCGCGCGAGTGACCGGCGCCGGCATCGTCGACGTCGATTATCTGACAGCCCCCGAGGCGGTGCCCCTCGGCGGCGCCTACTACAAATTCAAGGGCGATTTGGAGCATTTGAAGCGCGGCCATGACCAAGCCCAGAAATTGATCGAAGATTTCGACAAAGAATGCAAGCGGCGCGATATCAACGGCCAGGCGGTGGCGCTGGTCGGCGACCCGTTACCGGAAATTCTCCACGCCGCCGACGCCCATGACCTCATCGTCCTTGGCCGCGACACGAGCTTCCACGCCGAGCCCGCCGAAGGCATTGCCGCGCCGGTCGCGCGCCTGCTTAGGGAAAATCCCCGGCCTATGCTGATCACGCCGCCGGCGGCGCGCGCCATATCCCCTGTGCTGGTCGCCTACGACGGCAGCGTGCCCGCGGCGCGCGCGCTCCAGCTCTTCACGCTGCTGCAGATGGGCAAGGGTGTGCCGGTGCACGTCCTCACCGTCGATGCCGATGCCGCGGCGGCGAAATCGGTGGCGCAGCGCGCCGCGAGCTATCTCGATCTCTATCGCGTCAAGGCCAAGGTGCACGGCATCGCGTCGAATGCGGCGCCGGCGGATATCGTTCTTGCCGAGGCCAAGTCTCTCGAGGCCGGCATTCTGGTCATGGGCGCGTTCGGCCATGGCGGGTTGGTCAAGTCCATGCTCGGCACCTGCACCCGCAAGGTCATGGCCGAGTGCCCGACCGGGCTGTTCATCCATCATTGACGTCGTGCGGCTGCGTCACGCGGCGGTCCTGTCTTAGCCTCGGACTTCGCGCGCCGTCTCCGTGACCAGGCAAAGCTTGGCCATCTCCGCGTCGGACGACGTCAGGCGGTCAGCGCAGGAAGTGGATTCCCTCGAAGGAGATGGCGATAATCAGAATCGCGAGCAGAAGCGCCCAAAGTATCATGCTGAGCGCAACCGATTGCTTCGCGCCCTGCTTCTCCCACCATGTCCGGGGCTTTATGCCGCGGCTCAAGAGAACGACCTGGGCCGAGAGGTTGATGCTGACCAGATTGACCGCGAGAAGCGTCCCGGCGCCAAGCGCCCGCGTCATGTCGCCGGCACCGAGCATGAGGCCGAAGGTCACAGCCGGCGGCAGCAGGGCGACCGCGACCATGACCCCGACGAGGGTACTGGAGAGGCCAGAGGTGAGCGAGAGAACGGCGGCTGCGCCTGAGGCCAGGGCGATGACGACGCTGGCATAGGACACGGTGGTACGGGCGAGCAGTTCCTTGCTGGCGAAATCAAGCGGCACCAGACGCCCCGCCAGCACCGTGATTCCGATGGTGAGGCCGATGCCGATCAGATTGGTGCGGAGCGCGTTCAGCATCAGCCGGCGGTCGCCCAGGGCGGCGCCGAACGCGAAGGCAAGATTGGGGCCGAGCAAGGGCGCGATCACCATGGCACCGATGACGACGGCGATGTTGTCCGCGAGCAGCCCCAAGGCCGCGACCAGGGTCGACAGGAGCACCAGAAGCAGAAAGGTGTTGTTGATCTCGGCGCCCTGCGCCACCTCGGCATAAAGCTCTTCGCGTGCCGCCGGAAGCGGCTTGGCTTTTCGCGCTTCGTCTTCGCCGTCCTTCACTTCGGGAAGGGTGGCGAGTGCCGGGATGAGAATGATGCGTGCGGTCTCGTCGCCGCCGAGCGCCGCTTGCAGGGTGTCGATCAGCGGCTGCACGGCGTCGGTCGCGGCGAGGATGCGGACGTTGACGCGCTCGTCGCCGATCTTGGCGAAGCGCCAGGCGTCGATCGCGGCATGTTTCTTGGCGGCGGCGAGGATGGTCTCGACGTTTCCCTCGGCGGCGACGACCTCAAGAACGCGAAGCGCCATGGAACTCTCGAAGTTCTTTGATCGACTTCCGGACTTTAGCCCCGCCCCGCCGGCAAGGCAATTCGTGGGCGGCCGCGGGCGGCGGGCTATGCCCAGTCGGTGCCGAGGCCGAGGGTTTCGCGGAAGCCGCGCCGGCCGCGTTCGGTGATGGCGAGGGCGCGGGTATCGGGCAGGCGGCGCAGCCAGTCGAGATCGAAGCAATGGCGCGCCACCGCGGCGCCGAGGGCACCGGCGATATGGAAGCGGCGCTCGCTCCAATCCAGGCAGGGGCGGCAAAAAGCCCGCCGGCCCTGGCCGATGACGGTGACATCGAGGCCCCAGTCGGCGAGGAAGGCACGCCCCTTCGCCGTGATCTCGCCGCCATCGTCGCCGAGAACGAGAAAGCCGTTGCGCCCGAGCGCGTCCGCGAGGGCGACGCCGAGCCGGCCGGCGAGATGGTCGTAGCAGGTGCGCGCCGTACGTAGCGCCTCATCGCCTTGCCAGCGCGGGCGATAGCGCGGCGGCCCGTCGGCCGCGACCGCCATGATGCCCTCTAGCATGCGGCCGACAGCCGGCGAGGCCAGGCGGTAATAGGCGTGGCGGCCTTGTTTCCGCAGCGCGACAAGGCGCGCGTCGCGCAGCTTGCCAAGGTGGCCGCTCGCGGTTTGCGGCGAGACATGGGCGGCCAGGGATAGTTCGCCGGCGGTCAGCGCGCGGCCGTTCATGAGCGCAGTCAGCATATTGGCGCGGGCCGGATTGCCGAGCAGTGCCGCGATCTCCGCGACCGAGGGAAGATTTCCAGGCATAAGGTCAAGTTTAGCGCGGATTCTTGCCGTCATGTTTCAGTTTCGGCCGAAACGATCGGGCGGGACAAGGGGGAGGGCCAGCGTCATTTTCACCTCTCGCGCCCCTCTCGATCCTTGGAGGCTTCGATCATGCCTTTCTCGCCCCTGAACTCACCCTTGGCCTCGCCCCCGGCCTCAATCGTGCCGAAGCTCGATTCCCGCGAACAGCACTTCCGGGTTGAAGATCCGTTGGGCGGCCAGGCCCTCTTTCTGCGCTATCTGCTGCCCGCCCGCGCCGCATCGCCCGAGGGCCGGGTGGTTCTCTATGTCCACGGCGGCACCTTCCCGTCCGCGCTTTCCATCGCCCATCGATTCGCCGGTCGCTCCTGGCGCGATGCCCTCGGCGACGACGGCTTTCACGTCTGGGGGTTGGACTTCCCGGGCTTCGGTTGCTATTCCGACCCCTATCCGGAACTCGCCGAACCGGCGGATCGTCATGCGCCACTTGGGCGGTCCGAGATTGCGGTTCGTCATCTCGAACGGGCGGTCCGTTTTATCGTTGCCCGTCACGGTCTTTGCCGTATCTCACTGATCGCCCATTCCTGGGGCTCCATCGTCGCCGGCGCCTTGGCCGGACGCTGCCCCGAACTTGTCGATCGCCTGGTCCTCTTCGGCCCGATCGCCCGCCGTGCGGACGGAATGCCGTTGCCGCGGCTGCCAGCCTGGCGGCTGATCTCGCTCCGGGATCAATGGGAGCGCTTCGTCGCCGACGTGCCTCCGGCGGCGGCGCCGGTGCTCGACGCCGGTCATTTCGCGGTCTGGGGCGAGGCTTATCTCGACACCGATTCCGAGAGCCGCGGCCGCCACCCGCCGGCGGTGAAAACGCCCTGCGGGCCGTTTCAGGACATCATCGACGCCTGGGGCGGAAGCCTTGCCTACGATCCGGCGCGGATCCGCGCGCCGGTCGCCATTCTGCGCGGCGAATGGGACAGCCTGTGCACCGATCGGGACGCCGACTGGCTCTGCCGGAGCCTTAGTTCCGCGCCGCTTCGTCGCGACATCAAGCTCGCCCGCGGTACGCATCTCATGCATCTCGAATCGGGGCGCGCGGAGCTATATCGCCGCGCGACGGCCTTTCTGCAGGGCTATAATGATGCTACTTGATCGCGCCAAGGACGGAGGAGGGGCGATGTTCGCCGTCATCTTCGAAGTGAAGCCCAAAGCCGAGCGCATGGATGCCTATCTCGCCATTGCCACGGCGTTGCGGCCCGCGCTGGAAAGGACCGCGGGCTTCCTCTCCAACGAGCGTTTCCAAAGCCGGCGGCGGCCGGGCTGGCTGCTCTCGCTCTCGCTCTGGCAGGACGAGAAACCCCTGATCCGCTGGCGTACGGAAGGCAGCCATCATGGCGCCCAGGCGACCGGCCGTGCCGAGATCTTCGCCGATTACCACCTCCGCGTTGGCGAGGTCGCGGCCGATAGCGGCGTGCCGGCAGGCGAGATTCTGGCCGCGCACCGCCGCGATCTCACCGAAGCGGGAGCGGCAACGCGCCTGGTCTTGATCGAGCGGCAATTTCCGGGTGCCGCCCTCCCGCCTGCCGATCCGGCCGCGCTCGCGGCGGCGCTCGGCGTCTCGGCCCCGGATCGGCTTGGCGAATGGGACGTGCTGGAGAGCATCGTCATGCCCGGCAAGTTCCTCGTCCTTGCCGCAGGAGAGATGACCGCCGCGGTCGGCGGCGATGCCGCGGTGCGCCGCCGCGAGGTGCGGATCATCCGCGATTATGGCATGTTCGATCGGCGCGAGGCGCCGCAGTATTACCCGGCGGCGGCGCGGGGCACCGAAAGCTGAGGGTGGGGAGATGGCCATGGATGAGGTTTCGGTCGAGAAGTCGGGGCGCGTCACCACCGTGATCCTGTCGCGGCCCGCGGTCAGAAACGCCGTCGATGCCAAAACCGCCGAAGCCCTGGCCGAGGCCTTTCTCGCATTCGAGCGCGACCGGGACGCCGATGTCGCGGTCTTCTTCGGCGCCAACGGCACTTTTTGCGCCGGCGCCGATCTCAAGAGTGTGGCCGAGGGCGGCGGCCGCGAGCGGCTGGCGGCGCTGGGTTTCCCCGCCGACGATGCGGCTCCGGCGCCGCTCGGTCCGATGGGCCCGTCGCGCCTCGGTCTGTCGAAGCCGCTCATCGCCGCGATCTCCGGCGCCGCCGTCGCCGGCGGCATGGAATTGGCGCTTTGGTGCGATGTCCGCCTGATGGAGGAGAGCGCCTATTTCGGCGTCTATTGCCGGCGCTGGGGCGTGCCGTTGATCGATGGCGGCACGGTGCGGCTGCCGCGCCTCGTGGGCATGGGGCGCGCGCTCGATCTCGTCCTCACCGGGCGTAAGGTCGCGGCTCGCGAGGCCCTGGCCATCGGCCTGTGCGAGCGCGTGGTGGCGGATGGCGGCGTCCGTGGCGCCGCCGAGGACTATGCCCGCGATATCGCCCGTTTCCCGCAAGCCTGTCTGCGCGCCGACCGCGAATCGGTCTACCGGCAATACGGGCTCTCGACACGCGCGGCGCTGCGCGAGGAATTCGCCCACGGCATCGCCGCTTTCGCGGCGGAAGGCGAGGCTGGTGCCGCCCGTTTCGCGTCCGGCAAGGGCCGCCACGGCAATCGTTCGGATATTTGACCGCGCCGCGCCGGCCCGGCTTCGGCGGCTCGCTTGGCGGCGGATCGAAACTCCTGTTAAGCTCGCGGGCAAATCGCGAAGCAAGTCCCGCGGGATTGCGTTCGGGGATCGCTCTCCGAGGCGGACGGGGGCTCGTCACAGGGGGTGGCATGACGCCGAGGAAAGCGGCCGCGAAAGCGGCAGGGAAGGCAGCCGGGCACAAGCCTGTCGCCAAGGCGAAGACGGTGAAGGCGGCGGCCAAGGGCGCCGCCGTGGGCAAGGATCTGGGGCTGCCCTGGGCGAAGGACCCGGCGGCGCTCGGCTTCTCGGCCGAACGGCTGGCCCGGATCACCACCACCTTTCAGGCCGAGATCGACAGGGGCGCGATCCCGGGCTTGGTCATCCTGATCGCGCGCGCCGGCAAGGTGGTCTATCACGAGGCGCTCGGATTTCGCGACCGCGAGGCCAAGGCGCCGATGGCGGCGGATTGCGTCTTTCGCATCGCCTCGATGACCAAGCCGATGGTCACGGCGGCGGCGATGATGCTGGCCGAGGAAGGCAAGCTTCAGCTCGGCTATCCGGTGTCGCGCTACCTGCCGAAGCTTAAGGATCTCAAGGTCGGGGTCGAGCGCATCGGCGCGGGCGGCAAGCCGATGCTGAGCCTCGAGGCGGCGGCGCGCGAGATGACGGTGCAGGACCTCATGCGCCATACCTCGGGCCTCACCTACGGGCATTTCGGCGATTCGCTCGTGCACAAGGCCTATCTGAATCAGAACTGCGTGGACTTCGGCCAGACCAATGCCGATCTGGTTGCGAAGCTCGCGCAGGTGCCGCTGCGCTATCAGCCGGGCAGCACCTGGGAATACAGCATGTCGACCGACGTTCTCGGCGCGGTGGTTGAGGCGGTCGCCGGCCAGGAGCTCGATAGCGTCTTGGCCGAGCGTATCCTGAAGCCGCTCGGCATGGAGGATACGGGCTTCTTCCATCGCGATGCGCGCCGCCACGCCCTGCCGCAGATCGATCCTGCGACCGGCAAGCGGCCGCCCTTCGGCGCCGCCGACGCGACCAAGCGGCCGAACTGGATCTCGGGCGGTGGCGGCACGTTCTCGACCGCCGCCGATTATCTGCGCTTTGCGGAAATGATGCGGGCGGGCGGCGTCTTCGGCGGCCGGCGCCTGCTTTCGCCCACGTCGGTCGCGCTGATGAGCGCCGATCACCTGCCGGCGCATATCCATTACGGTTCGGGCACCCGGACGCAGTTCGGCGCGCTCGCGCCGATGCGGGATCTCGGTTACGGCTTCGGTCTCGGTTTCGCGGTGCGCACCCACCAGGGGCGCAACCCATTGCCGGGATCGGTCGGCGACTATTTCTGGAGCGGCGTCACCGGAACCTATTTCTGGATCGATCCGGCCGAGGAGCTGGTCGCCATCAAGATGATGCAGGCCTCGGCGGATCGCCTCCATTACCGCTATCTTCTGCGCCACGCGGTCTACCAAGCGATCGTCGGCCCGCCGCGCCGCTAGGCGGCCGGCGCCGGCGCGATCGCGCGAGGCGGCGGCGACGCGGTGCCGTGGCGAAACGAGAGGGGTGCGACGGCCATGTCCCAAACGGTGCTCTGGGCGGCGCTTGCCGGCGGGCTTATCGTCGCCGAGATTTTCACCGGCACGCTCTATCTTCTCGTGCTCGGACTCGCCGCCGGGGCGGTGGCGGCGGCGCTTGAGTTCGTTCCCGCGCTCGGGCCCTTGCCGCAGATCGTCATTTTCGGCGTCGTCTGTCTTGGCGGCTTTTTCATCGTTTATAACCTGCGCCGCAACGCGCGACGGGGGGGCAACGAATCGCTCGACATCGGCGCACTGGTGCAGGTCGTGCGGGCCGAGCCCGACGGCCGTTGCCGGGTGCAGCACCGCGGTACCGAATGGGACGCGCGGGTGGTTTCCGGCACCGCGCCGGCGCCCGGCGAGTGGCTCACCGTCACCGGCACCGAGGCCAACGTCCTGCTTCTCAAGCGGAGGAAATAAGCCATGAACGCCATGGGCCTGCCGATTCTGGCCGCCATCGTCGTCATCGTCGTCGTCGTGCTCGGCCGCGGCATCCGGGTGGTGCCGCAGCAGTCGGCCTGGGTTGTCGAGCGGCTCGGCCGCTTCTACGCCGTGCTCAATCCCGGTCTCAACCTCATCATTCCGCTGATCGACCGCGTCGCCTACAAGCATGTCCTGAAGGAAGTGCCCTTCAACATGCAGCCGCAGGTCTGCATCACCAAGGACAACACCCAGGTCGAGATCGACGGCAATCTCTATTACCAGGTGACCGATCCGAAACTCGCCTCCTACGGCGCGACCAATTACGAGATGGCGATCGTTCAACTGGCGCAGACCTCGCTCCGCTCCGAAGTCGGCAAGCGCGAGCTCGACCGGCTTCTTGAGGAGCGCACAGAGATCAACCATGCGGTGATCCAGGCGCTCGACGCGGCGAGCTTGAGCTGGGGCGTCAAGGTCCTGCGTTACGAAATCCGCGACATCACGCCGCCCGAGACGGTATTGAATGCGATGCAGAAGCAGATCACCGCCGAACGCGAGAAGCGGGCGGTGATCGCGACCTCGGAGGGCCAGCGGCAGACCAAAATCAACGTCGCGGAGGGCGAGAAGGAGGCCGCGATCCGCCAATCGGAAGGCGCACAGCAGGCGGCCATCAACCGCGCCCAGGGAGATGCGCGGGCGATCACGCTGATGGCCGAGGCGACGGCCGAGGCGATTACCCGCGTGGCGACGGCGATCCGCGAGCGCGGCGGGCTCGAGGCCGTGAACCTGCGCGTCGCCGAGCAGTATGTCGGCGCCTTCGGACAGCTCGCGAAACAGGGCAATACGCTGATCGTGCCCGGCAATTTTGCCGACATGGCGGGCATGGTCGCGGCCGCGATGCGGATCGTACAGGGGGCGACGGGTGACGCCGTCGCGGCGCCTGCCGAACGGCCTTAGGCGCATCTCCGGGCGCTTGGCGTCGACGCCTGGCGTCGACGCCGCCATTCGGCGGTTGACCGGCCCTAAAGACCGGGTTACAAGGCGATGTTGGCAATGCCTAGCGCAAGAGGCCATCAACTCTAAATGGACAGCGACTGTAGTTACATAGGATCCGCCTGAGGGCCGGTCGCGCGCTTGTTATTTAGGCCGCCGCCAGCCCGAGGGCGAGGCGGCGGACCCAGGCCGGATTTCGGCCGTTTCCGCCAGAACAGGATTACGACGGAGCCACGGAGCAGGTCGGCGTCACGCTCGCGGTTTGCCCATCGGCGCGTCCGTCGTTCGGTCCCGACGCCTGCGGTTTGCGCCGCGGCGCCGGTTTGGTGGAGGTGTCATGGCGGTTCAGACGCAGGATAAGGTCGCCGCCCTTTCCGGGCGGGAGAGCAAGTTCGCGGATTTGCCGGCCTCGCTGCGCGAGCGCTTGCGCGATCGCCTGCATGTCGCCGAACTGCGTCGCCGGCCGCGCACGCTCTCGACGCGGCTCCTTCTGACCTTGGCCCTGGTCGGTCCCGGCATTCTCGTCATGCTCGGCGACAACGATGCCGGCGGCGTCATCACCTATGCGCAGACCGGCGCCACCTATGGCATCGGCGTCTTTTTGCCGCTCACCCTCCTGCTCGGGGTCATGGCCTACGTGGTGCAGGAAATGACCATCCGCTTGGGCGCGGTGACCCGCCGTGGCCACGGCGAGCTGATTTGGAAGCGCTACGGCACTTTCTGGGGAGCGTTTTCCCTGATCGACCTCGTGGCCGCCAATGTACTCACCCTGATGACCGAGTTCATCGGTATCCGGGTCGCCGGCGCGGTGTTCGGCCTTTCGCCCTTTTTCACGGTGCCGGCCGCGGTCGCCTTCGTCGCCTTCATCCTGGTCTTTCTGCGCTATTGGACCTGGGAGCGGATCGCGCTCTTCATCGCCGTCCTGAACATGGTTTTCTTGCCGATCGCCTTCCTCTCGCACCCGGAATGGGCGGCCGTCGGCCGCGCCTTCGGCACCTGGCACGTCTCGGGCGGCATGCTCTCGGCCTCGTTCCTGGTGCTGGTCTCGGCCAATATCGGCACCACCATCGCGCCCTGGCAGCTGTTCTTCCAGCAATCGAGTGTCGTCGACAAGGGCCTCTTGCCGCAGGACATTCCGGCCGGGCGGCGCGATCTTGCGCTCGGCGTCACGGCCATGGTTCTGGTCGCCTGGGCGATCATCATCATCGCCGGCCAGACCATGCACGGTCTGCCGGGGGCGCAGAATTTCCAGATCGAGCAGATCCTAGCCTCGATCCATGCCTCGGTCGGCGACACCGCGACCACGTTCTTCGCGCTCGGCCTCATGGAAGCCGGCCTGATCGCGGCCATCGTCATCACCACCTCGACCTGCTGGGCGATCGGCGAGGCCTTCGATCTGCCGCGCTCGTTGAACGAGGATCCGCGCAAGGCGCTCGGCTTCTATCTGCCTGGCATCCTTGGCACGGTGCTGGCGGGCGTGGTGGTGCTTCTGCCCGGCGTGCCGCTCGGGTTTTTGAATCTCTTGGTCCAGGTCGTCGCCACCATCTTCATGCCGGCGGCGATGCTGTTCCTGCTCATGCTCCTGAACGATCGCGAGCTGATGGGCGAGCACGTGAACTCGGCGGGCCGCAATGCGCTGGCCCTCGGCATCATGGCGTTCCTGATCCTTTGCAACGCCATGTTCGGGGTCGCGACGCTTTTCCCGCACCTCTTGTAACGGCGGCTTCGGCGAGGTCACCCATGCGCGATTTTGACGCCTATGACGACACGGCGATCGAGCGCCTCCTGCACGAGGAAGGCTGGGACCGCCCCTTGCCGCCGATCGCGCGGCAGAAACCGGCCGGCTGGTATCGGGTGGCGTTCTGGGGCCTCCAGGTCTACATCGCGGTCATGCTGGTTGCGGTCGCAGTGAGCTTCATCCGCGGCGTCCATTAGCATCCCGCCTCCGGCTGCAGCGCGGCGCGTCTCAGCCGGCCCGTCCGGCGTCCCAGAGGCGCCGATTCGGCGATCGATGCGGGCAGGCGGCCGAATCCGGCGGCCTGGGTGCGCCGGTCCGGGCAGAGCCGTCGGCGGGGTGGCGGCAGCTCGAAAGCCGTTCCAAACCGTTCTTCACTACCGCCACGACCCGCCGCGTCTTAAAGTTGCGCCGAGATCGGCTTTTACAAGGCGTCGATATCCCCTTGATTTTAGTGTGTTTTGTTGCACTGCATCATCTAGTGTTGTGTCCGACTGTGGCATAGGTGGCAAATTTGCAACGAAATCAAAAAACATGAAAAAGATTTCAAAGCCTCTTGGCAAAACTCGCCGGACCCTTTACATTGTGCATTGCAGTAACCGACGCATTCGCGAACGTTGCTGCATGCCCTTCCTGGGCGTTTCCTCCCTAGACTTGGGCTGCCTTCGCAAGAAGGCAGCCCCTTTTTTTGCCTGTTTAAGCGGCAGCGGCGATCGCGGGCGGGCTGTCGACGCCATGGGCGGGGCGGGGCGCTGTGCTGCGCGGCCTATGCCGTCTCGGGCGCAAAACGCGCTGGGTCGAGCTGTTCCAAGGTTTCGATCAGATCGGCCATATGGGCGGTGAGGCGGGCGAGGCCGGCGGTGGGCTCGATCGCCTCCTCATCCATGTAGAGGGCGCGGTTGATTTCGATCTGGAGCGCGTGCAGCCCCGTCTCTGGCCGCCCATAGTGCTGCGTGGTGAACCCGCCGGCATAGGGCCAGTTGCGCGCCACGCGGTAGCCCTGGGCTTCGAGCTGGCGCTGCACGGCGTCGATCAAGCCCGGGGCGCAGGCGGTGCCGAATCGGTCGCCGAGAACGAAATCGGGGCGCCTGCCCTGATCGTGCCCCTCGGCGGAAGGCATGGAATGGCAGTCGATGACGACTGCGAACCCAAAGCGCTCCCGCGTCGAGGCGACGAGGTCGCGCAAGGCGTGGTGGTAAGGCCGGTAGCACTCGGCGATGCGTTGCTCGGCCTCGGCGAAGGTGAGTTTCCGGCGGTAAATCTCCTCGCCGCAGCCGGCGACCCGGGCGATGGTGCCGAGCCCGCCCGCAACCTTGAGGCTGGCCGTATTGACGAAAGCGGGCAGCGGGTCCGCGAACATCGCCGGGTCGAGCTCGTAGGCCTCGCGATTGGGGTCGCAATAGGCGCGGGCGAACAGCGCCTTGAGCAGCGGCGCGCCGCGCTCGGGTGCGGCGGCGAAAATCTCGTCGACGAAGCTGTCCTCGGAGCGGCGCAGGCGTTTGAGCTCCAGCCGGGTCGCGGCGCGAAGCTCCGGCGGATAGAAACGGCCGCTATGGGGCGAGGCATAGACCAGCGCCTGGCGTTGCCGCTCGGGCCCGGAAATGGCAAAAAAGGGCTGCATGCCGCCCCCGTTCGGCGCTGCATCGGCGTACATTTTACAGAGGATATCATAGCCGCTGCCCCGCGGCTCTTGCTTTGATCGCCCATCCCGGTATCCTTCTAAAGGCCGTCGGCCCCCGTCGCGGCTGGGAAAGGAGCATGGATGG
>JAJYTL010000428.1 GCA_021793055.1 Pseudomonadota bacterium | reverse complement strand
GGTGTTGAAGATGCTGACCGAGATCGGCAGCGTCGACCGTGTGCCCGAGTTCATCAAGCGCGCGAAGGACAAGAACGATCCCTTCCGCCTCATGGGTTTCGGCCATCGCGTCTATAAGAACTACGATCCCCGCGCCAAGGTGATCCGGCAGACCTGCTACGAAGTTCTCGACGAGCTCGGGGTCAAGGACGAGCCGCTCCTCAAGCTCGCCATGGAACTCGAGCGGATCGCGCTCGAAGACGAGTATTTCATCGATCACAAGCTCTATCCGAACGTCGACTTCTATTCCGGCATCATCCTGCGAGCGCTCGGATTCCCGACTTCGATGTTCACGGTCCTCTTCGCCCTCGCCCGCACCGTCGGCTGGGTCGCGCAGTGGAACGAGATGATCGAGGATCCCTCGCACAAGATCGGACGGCCGCGCCAGCTCTATACCGGCGCCGCACGGCGCTCCTACGTGCCGTTGAACAAGCGGGGTTGACGGCGAACGCGGCGGCGAGATCGCCGGCCCCTTGAAGGGCCGGACGACGGCCGAAACGGATCGGATGACGAGAGCGGATCGGATGGGTGACATCCGATCCGTTCTTTTTTAGCGCAGGATGTACTCCTCGCGATCGGCCGTCGAGCGCAACAGGCCGTCGATGAAATAGCCCTGATAGAGAACGACGCCGAGGCTCTGGCCGAGCCGCACCGCCTCGGGATCACCGACGCGGCAGAAGGCGACCGCGACCTGATGACGCGTCAACGCCGAAATCTCGCTGCGGCGCTCGCGCAGCACGTCGCCGCATCCCGGCTCCCAGAGAATCTTCACCATGCGAACGTGAAGCTTCTCGAAATTGAGGATGCCGAGCATCTCGGGGCGCACGAAATCGGCGGTGACCATGGCCCCCGTCTGGGTGATGCGCTTGGCGATCGCGGGAAAGATCTGGATGTTCTCGAGAATGTCGACGACACGGAATTCGAAGTTGAGCCGGCTGGCCGCCGGCTGGCCGCCCTTCGACGCAAGGAAGGTCTCGAACTCTCGGGTCTTGGTCGTTTCGACGTTGAGATTGATCGAGCTTTGCCGCACCGCACGGCCAAAATGCGGAAACGCACGCATGACCATGCGATCGAGCGACAGGGTCAGGACCTTGAACAGCGTCGTGTTGGCGGTGATGTCGACGCCGGGAAAGAGGCGGTTGCGCAGGCTTTCCATGCTGACGAAGAATTCCGTCATGACCGGCTCGGGGGCGCGATCCTGCGGCGCCAGCACCATGTCCTGGCCAGTCACGAAACTGCGGCAAAATGCGGCGGCGCCGCCCCGCTCGAACAGGGTTTCGACTTCCTGAATGTGCTGCGTGGTGAGCAGGCCGCGCTGCGGCGCCATCTGCCAGTCGGTCTTGTTGGCCGCGAGTACCATATAGCCTTCGATGACGCTGATCGCGGCGTCCCGCCGACGGCTGAGATCGAACATGCGGAACAGCCGGCTCTGATCGATGACACCGTAATATTCGGGCACCATCCGCTCGATCAGCTGCAGCACGCGAATCTTGAGATCGCTGACGATGCCGGTGGCGACATAATCCGACGTGCGGGCCAGGATCGCGCGATCGAAAGGCGTGAGCACGAAGAGATCGGCGTCATTAGCCTTGACCACCGCGGCCATCGCCCGTTCCACCTGATCGAAGAATTCGCTGTGACCAATCGAAAGCGTCAGTTCGCCGAAAGCGATGACCAAAAGATGGGTCGGCTCGTTCGCCTTGCCGGTGGACGCCCGCAGGCGCGAGAGAAGCTCGCGCGCCGTATTGCCGCCGGGAGGAACTTGCTCGATTGCTTGCACTCGTGCCATGGCGCCATGGGACACGAAAACGCTTAAATCGCCGTTAACGATAGGCGGCAGCGGTGGCGACAGCGGCCGAGAACCCGGCGCCGGCCGGACCTTTTCCAGGTAAACATATGATGTATATTGCTATTTTCCGCTTTCGCGGAAGCGGATGGGCTCGCCCCGCGGCGGCGACACCACGGCGCCGTCCCGCATCAGGAAGCGTCCGCGCAGGGTCGAGGCGACCGGCCAGCCGGTGACTTGGCGGCCGACGAAGGGCGACCAGCCGCAACGGCTCGCGATCCAGTCCGCCTCGATGACTTGGCGGCGGCCGAGGTCAACCACCGTGAGATCGCCGTCGAATCCGGGCGCGATCTGCCCTTTTCCCGCGATGCCGAAGAGCCGCGCCGCAGCGGTCGAGGTCAGGTCGACAAGACGGCGGAGATCGAGCCGGCCCTGGCTCATGTGATCGAGCATCAAGGGCAAGAGCGTCTGCACTCCCGGCATGCCGGAGGGGCTTGCTGGATAGGGCTTGGCTTTCTCCTCGCGGGTATGGGGCGCGTGGTCGGAGCCGATCACGTCGACGGTGCCGTCCGCGATCGCCGCCCACAGCGCCGTGCGGTGGCGCGCCTCGCGGATCGGCGGGTTCATCTGCGCCAAGGTGCCGAACTCGCGGTAACATTCCGGCGCCGCCAGGGTCAGGTGCTGGGGCGTCGCCTCGACGCTCGCGAGGTCGTTGGCCGCCTTGAGCAGCGG
>JAJYTL010000036.1 GCA_021793055.1 Pseudomonadota bacterium | reverse complement strand
TCTCGTGCCGGTCGGATTGGCGATGCCCTGGCCCGCGATGTCGGGGGCGCTGCCGTGGATCGGCTCATAGAGCGCCTTGCGCTTGCCGTTCGCGCCGGGCTCCGAGAACGAGGCCGAAGGCAGCATGCCGAGCGAGCCCGCGATGGCGCCGGCGCAGTCCGAGAGGATGTCGCCGAACATGTTGGAGGTGACCACGACGTCGAACTGGCGCGGGTTGAGAACGACCTGCATGGCGCAGTTGTCGATATAGAGGTGGCGCAGCTTGACGGCCGAAAATTCCTTGGCGTGGAGCGCGGTCACCTCGCGGCGCCAGAGCTCGCTCACGTCCATCACGTTCGCCTTGTCGACCGAGGTGACGTCGTTGCGCCGCATGCCGGCCATCTCGAAGGCGATGCGCGCGATGCGGCGGATTTCCGGCGTGGTGTAGACATCGGTGTTGACGGCCCGCGCGGTGCCGTCGGCCAGCGTTTCGATGCCGTGCGGGTCGCCGAAATAGATGCCGCCCGCGAGCTCACGTACGATCACGAGATCGACGCCGCTGGTGACTTCCTTCTTCAACGGCGAGATATCGGACAGCGCGTCGAGCGCCTTGATCGGCCGGATGTTGGCGAAGAGGCCAAGTTCCTGGCGCACGCGCAAAAGGCTGTCGCGCCGGCGCACCGAGGCGTGAAGCGCCTCGTATTCCGGGCCGCCGATGGCGCCGAACAGGACGACGTCGGAGGCCAGGATATCGGCGAGCAGGCGATCGCTCAGCAATTCGCCGTCGCGGCGGAAGGCCGCCATGCCGAATGGCTCCTCGCGCACGGCGATGCCCAGGGAAGACCGCCGATCAAACCAAGCCAAGGCCTTCTTCGCCTCGGCGACCACTTCCGGGCCGACGCCATCGCCCGGCAGAATCATCAATCGACCCGTCATTTCCCCCTCACTTTGTTGCCGTGTCGTTGCGGCCCGCAGGCGCTGTCAGACGTAGATCCACGGCCGGGCCGCGCGGTTTTCCGCCTCGAAGGCGGCGATCTCGGCGTCGCGGCGCAAGGTCATGGTGATTTCATCGAGGCCCTGGAGCAGCGCTTCGCGGTTCGCCGGATCGGTGGCGAAGGCGATCTCGCGTCCGCCCGGCGTGCGGATGCGCTCCGCCTCGAGATCGATCCGGAACGGCCGCCCGCCGTTCGCCGCCTCGGCCTCGGCCGCGAGCTGGTCGACGGTCTCGGACGGCAGGACGATCGGCAAGACGCCATTCTTGAAACAATTGTTGAAAAAGATATCGCCGTAGCTCGGCGCGATCAGGCAGCGGATGCCGAAACGCTCGAGCGCCCAGACCGCGCCCTCGCGCGACGAGCCGCAACCGAAGTTGGCGCCGGCGATGAGGATGCGGGCATTGCGGTAGCCGGGCCGATTCAGGATGAACTCGGGGTTTTCCTGGCCCGGCGCGAGATAGCGCAGCGGCTCCAGCGCGTAAGGCCCGAGTTCCTTGCGATCGAGAAAGACCAGGCGGTCGATCGGGATGATGACGTCGGTATTGACGTTGACGCGCATCATCGGCGCGGCGACAGCCTCGAGGGTGACGAACTTTTCCATCAGCGGGAACCCGAAAGCTTGCGCACGTCGGCGAGGTGGCCGGCGATCGCCGCCGCCGCCGCCGTGGTCGGGCTGGCGAGGTGGGTGCGGCTGCCGGGGCCCTGACGGCCGACGAAATTGCGGTTCGAGGTCGAGACGCAGCGCTGCCCCGGGGCCACGGTCTCGCCGTTCGAGGCGAGGCACATGGAACAGCCGGGCTCGCGCCAGTCGAATCCGGCGGCGCGGAAGATTCCGTCGAGGCCTTCGGCCTCGGCGGCTTTCTTCACCTGCTGCGAGCCCGGCACCACCCAGGCGGTGACGCCGGGCGCCACCTTGCGACCCTTGGCGATTTCGGCGGCGGCGCGGAGGTCGCTCAGGCGGCTGTTGGTGCAGGAGCCGATGAAGACGCGGTCGATCGCGATCTGGTCGACCGGCGTTCCGGGCTTCAAGTCCATGTAGGCGAGTGCCGCCTCCATCGCCTTGCGCTTGCCGACATCGGCGACCGCGGCCGGATCGGGGACGCGCTCGTCGATGCCGATCGCGTATTCCGGGCTGGTTCCCCAGGTCACCTGCGGCCGGATCGCGGCGACGTCGATGACTGTCTCCGCGTCGAAGGTGGCGTCGTCGTCGCTCGGAAGCTGCCGCCATTCGCCGAGCGCGCGGTCCCACATCTCGCGCTTCGGCGCGAAGGGGCGGTTGGCGAGGTAGGCGAAGGTGCGTTCATCGGGCGCCACCATGCCGGTGCGCGCGCCGAACTCGATCGCGAGATTGCAGATCGTAAGCCGCCCTTCGATCGGCAGTGCCCGGATTGCCGAGCCGGCGAATTCCACCGCGTGGCTGGTGCCGGCGGCGGTGCCGAGCTTGCCGATGAGATAGAGGATCAGGTCCTTGGCCTCGACGCCGGCGTCGAGCCGGCCTTCGTAGCGCACCCGCATGCGCTTTGGCCGGCGCTGGACGATGGTTTGGGTCGCGAGCACATGGGCGACCTCGGTCGAGCCGATGCCCCAGGCGAGCGCGCCCATGCCGCCATGGGTGCAGGTATGGCTGTCGCCGCAAACCAGCGTCGTCCCCGGCAACGACAGGCCAAGCTCGGGTCCGATGACGTGGACGATGCCCTGGCTGGCATCGTTGATGTCGAAGAGGCGGATGCCGGAACGCCGACAGCCGTGGCGCAGGCTCGGCACGTATTTGGCGCTGCGCTCGCTGGTGGCATCGCCGCGCCCCGGCGCGGTCGAGACCGTATGATCGGGTGTCGCGAAGGCAAGCTCGGGCCGGCGCACGGCATGGCCGAGTTCCCGCACTTCCTCGAGCGCGCGGGCGCCGCTCAGATCGTGCAGAAGATGGCGGTCGATATAGATGAGCGACAGGCCTTGGCCGAGATCGGCGACCACATGCCGGTCCCATATCTTGTCGAAAAGCGTCCTTGACCCGTTCACGGGCGGTTCTCTCCCTTGGGCCGCTCGCTCAAGGACCGCGGATCGGGGTCAGGCGGCGGCGTTTGTGTTCTTGTGCCGGCTTTGGCTGGCTTGGGCGCGCTCCCACTCGAACATATAGTCGCGCGTGAGCGGCACCGCGTCGAGGCGTTTCGTGACCTGGATCTGGAAATTGACGTGGCCGGAATGGCGGAACGTGGCCTCGCTCGCGGCGAGATAGAACTCCCACATGCGACAGAAGCGCTCGTCGTAGATTTCGGCGATGCGCGCCCGGTTGGCGTTGAATCGGCGCCGCCAGGCCTTCAGGGTCTCGGCATAATGCAGCCGGAGGACTTCGATGTCGGTGATATAGAGGCCGAGCCGCTCGATCACCGGCACGACTTCGGAAAGGGCCGGCGAATAGCCGCCCGGAAAGATGTATTTCCGGATCCAGGGATTGGTCGCGCCCGGCCCGTCGGCGCGGCCGATGGTGTGGACAAGCGCGACGCCATCGTCGGCGAGCAGGTCCCGGACGGTGCGGAAATAGTCGCGGTAATAGCCGACGCCGACATGCTCGAACATGCCGACCGAAACGATGCGGTCGTAGGTCCCGGTTTCCTCGCGGTAGTCGCGAAGCGCGAAGCGCACGCGCTTCTCAAGCCCGGCCTCGGCGGCGCGCCGGTTCGAGACCTGGTGCTGCTCCTCGGACAGCGTGATTCCGGTGACCTCGGCGCCGCATGTCTGCGCGATATAGAGCGCGAGCCCGCCCCAGCCGGAGCCGATATCCAGCACCTTGTGCTCGGGGCGCAACAGGAGCTTGGCCGTGATATGGCGCTTCTTCTGTGCCTGCGCCTGGTCGAGGCTGTCGCTCGGCGACATGAAATAGGCGCAGGAATACTGCCGATCGGCGTCGAGGAAGAGGTCGTAGAGGGTGTCGCTCAGATCGTAGTGATGATGGACGTGGGCGCGGGCCGCGCCGATCGGATTGTGCTGGCGAAGCTGGCGGCTGATGCGCGAGGCGAGGCCCCGCAACCGTTGCAGCCAGTGGCCGTAGGACCAGCCCATATTGGCGGCGCAGAGATCGATCAGATCGTAGATGTCACCGTCTTCGACCTCGATCGAGCGGTCCATATAGGCCTCGCCGAGGGCGAGGCCGGGATTGAAGAACAACCGGCGGCTGACCGAGTTGTCGTTCAGGCGGACCGTGACCTGGGGCGCGCCGCCATCGCCGTAACGCCAAGTTTTGCCTTTGGCGTCAACCAGGTAAACCGTACCTTTCCGCACTACGGTCTCGATCAGACGACCGAGAAGGTACATCGCCTCTTCCTCCAGGCTCCGATCTTGTTCCCCGGAAGAAGTCTAACAAAATCAGCGCCGTGGTCAAAGGCGCGTGACGCGAATTGCAATCGCCGGTTGGATGGCGGCTATGCGCAAACCGGATGGCCGGGCACCGGCGCCCGGCCGGCGGGCGTCAGGCGGTGGCTTCTGGGCTCGCCTCCTCGGCTTCGCCGTCCGTGACATCCCCGTGGCCTTCCTCGAAAAAGGCTTCGGGGGTCGCCGTGCCGCCGCTCACTTGCTGTTCGGCTTCCGCCTCGGAGCGGGCGACGTTGACGCGGACCATCACCGACACCTCGGGGTGCAGGACGAGGCGCACCGAATGCAGGCCGAGGGTCTTGATCGGCGCCGCCAACGCCACCTGGTGGCGCAGGACGGTGAGGCCGCCGGCGGTTACCGCCTCGGCGATGTCGCGGGCAGAGACCGAGCCATAGAGCTGCGCGGATTCGCTGGCTTGGCGCAGCAGCGTCACCGTAAGCCCCTGCGTCTTCTCGGCTACGGCCTCGGCCTCCTGGCGGCGCGCCAGGTTGGTCGCCTCGAGGTGGCTCCGCTGCGCCTGGAATTGGGTGACATTGGCTTCCGTGGCCCGCAGCGCCTTTCGCTGCGGCAATAGATAGTTGCGGGCGTAGCCGGCCTTGACCGAGACCACGTCACCCATCTGGCCGAGCGCCTCGACCCGTTCTAGCAGTATCACTTGCATATCAGCGACCCTCCTCGCCGTGACCGCCCATCATGCGGCGAAATCCGGCCCATTGTTCGATCAGTCCAACCGCCGTGATCAGAACGGCCAGAATCTGCCCGCCTGACAGCAGCAAGAAAACGTAAAAACTTCCCAGAACCAGCCCCGGCATCTTCGAGCGCCGCGCCAGGGCATGCACCACCGAGAGGCCCTGAAAGAAGAACGGCACGGCCAAGATGACCGCGAGCGTGGCGCCAATATACCCAACTTCGCCGGGGAGAAAAGCGCCGATAATTGCCGCCCCCAGGGCATAGAACAGTCGGCGCGGCAGTAGGATCGCCTCAATCTTGGGCGAGGGCCGGATGTTGCGTTGCAGCCGGACCGCCAAGCCTTGCGCAAGAATGCCGTTGGCGGCCGTGAGCAGCATCCACATCGCGGCGATCGCGCCTGGCATGATCGCGGCCAGGCGGGCTGCCAGTTCCGTCGGCGAGCCGCCAAGATCGTGGCTGTCAAAATGGCGCAATACCGCGAGAAGCCGCGGCTCGAACACCCCCGGCAAGCCGCCCGGAACGCCGCCGAGGCGGGCGCCGAGCGAAGCCAGGAGAAAGCCGGCGGCGGCGATCGCCGCCAGCCAGATCAGGAGGCGGCCCGGCGGATACCATTCCACGGCGCCCTCGGACGTGGCCCGGTAGAGAAGTGCCGGGCGAATGAGGATCGCGGTCGGGATCGCGATCAGGCCGACATAGGGCATCACCGTCGCAAGGCCGTAAATCGCCGATACCGCGGCGCCGGCGGCCATCGCCGCCGCCGCCTTCGGCATGCCGAACATGAGGCCCGTGAGGAAGAGGGGGAGCGGTGACATATAGACCAGGATCAGCGCGCCGAGGGAGTCCGAAGCCAAGCTCAAGAGGCACGCGCCACTAAGCGCGCCGAGAGCCAGGGCAATGGCGGTCTCGCGCGACATGCGCCGAGGCAGATCGCTAGGAAATGATGTAAGGCAGAAGCGCTAGGTGGCGCGCTCGCTTGATGGCCTGCGCCAATTCACGCTGCTTCTTCGCGCTTACCGCGGTGATCCGGCTCGGCACGATCTTGCCGCGCTCCGAGATGAAGCGCTGCAACAGCCGGGTGTCCTTGTAGTCGATCTTCGGCGCGTTGGTGCCGGAAAAGGGGCAGGTCTTGCGGCGGCGGAAAAAGGGTCGGCGGCCACCGGCGCCGCCTGAGCTCTGGGTGTTCATGGCTTACTCACCTTCCGAATCTTGCGTCGATCGGCTCTCGCGCGGTCCGCCGTCGCGGGGGCCGCCGTCGCGGGGGCCACGGAAACCGCCCCGGCCCTCGCGGGAATCGCGCCGGCCGCGGTCGTCGCGGCTCTTCAGAATCGCCGAGGGGCCTTCCTCGAGCGCGTCGACACGCAGGGTCAGGAAGCGGATCACATCCTCGTGGATGCGCTGGCGCCGCTCGAGTTCGCGGATCGCTTCGGCCGGCGCATCGAGGTTCAGCAGGACATAATGTCCCTTGCGGTTCTTGCGGATGCGATAGGCGAGGCCGCGCAGGCCCCAATGCTCGGTCTTGGCGACCGTGCCGCCGCTCGATTTCACGACTTCCGACAGTTCGTTCGCCAGCGCTTCGACCTGCGAGGTGGAAAGGTCCGGACGGACGACGAACACGTTCTCGTAGAACGCCATCTATATCTGCTCCTTTTGGCTAATCATTGCCGGCGGCCGAACCGCCGGCCTAGCCGGCTTGGCCGGCAAGGAGATATGAGGCGGCGGACTATACACGATTGCGTCCCGCTGGCAAGAGGCACCGCCGACGGGCGGCGCCGGTGCCGGCTCGGTTGTGGTTCCGTGACACCGGGCGCTTGACACCGGGGCGGCTCACGGTATGACTTGGCGCCAATCAAGCCAAGCCGGAGCATTGGGGGGAAACCATGGGCCGCGCGTTTCTATTTCCCGGCCAGGGTTCCCAGGCCGTGGGCATGGGCCGGGAATTGGGGCAGGCGATGGCCGCTGCCCGCGAGGTCTTCGAGGAAGTCGACGAGGCGTTGCAGCAGCATCTCTCGCGGCTCATGTTCGAGGGGCCGGAGAGCGAGCTTTTGCTGACCGAAAACGCGCAACCGGCGTTGTTCGCCGTGTCGCTCGCGGTGGCCCGGGTCCTGGAGCGCGAAGGCGGCTTCCGCCTGGCCGACAAGGCGGTTTTCGTCGCCGGCCATTCGCTCGGCGAATATTCCGCGCTGGCGGCGGCGGGCGCGCTCTCGATCTCCGATGGCGCGCGGCTCTTGAAGCTGCGCGGGCGGACGATGCAGCAGGCGGTTCCGCTCGGCGAGGGCGCGATGGCGGCCTTGCTCGGCTGCGAGCTCGACGTGGCGGCCGAGGTCGCGCTCGAGGCGACGAAAGAGGGCTCGGTCTGCGCCGTGGCCAACGACAACGGCCCCGGCCAAGTGGTGATCTCGGGCTACAGGCAAGGGGTCGAGCGCGCGATCGAGTTGTTTCGGGCCAAGGGCGGACGGCGGTCCATCATGTTGCCGGTGAGCGCACCGTTCCACTGCCCGCTGATGCAGCCAGCTGCCGATGCCATGGCCGAGGCGCTGAAGGGCACCGAGATCAGGGCGCCGGCACCACCCGTGATCGCCAATGTCACCGCCCGGGAAACCGACGATCCGGAACAGATCCGCAAGCTGCTCGTCGAGCAGGTGACGGCGATGGTGCGCTGGCGCGAAACCGTGCTTTATTTGAAGGAGCGCAACGTCGACAAGCTGGTCGAGGTCGGCGCCGGCTACGTGCTGTCGGGCCTCGCCAAGCGGATCAGCCCGGATTTCGCCCTCGGCGCGGTGCACACCCCGGCCGATGTCGAAGCCTTCTTTAAAAGTCTTTGAGGGGAGGCGGCGATGTTCGATCTAACCGGCAAAGGCGCGCTGATCACCGGGGCCTCGGGCGGCATCGGCCAAGCCATCGCGCGCGCGCTGCACGGCGCCGGCGCGAATGTCGCGCTGTCGGGCACGCGGGAAGACGCGCTTGCCGCGCTGGCCCAGAACCTCGCGGAACGGGCCCACGTGGTGCCCGGCGATCTCGCCGACCGCGAGGCCGCGGAGGCGCTGATCGGCCGCGCCGAGGCGGCCCTCGGTCAGGTCGACATCCTGATCAACAACGCCGGCATTACCCGCGACACGCTGCTTTTGCGCATGAAGGACGAGGACTGGCAGGACGTTCTCGACGTCGATCTCAGCGCGGCCATGCGGCTCTCGCGAGGCGCGCTTCGCGGCATGATCAAGCGGCGCTTCGGGCGAATCGTCAACATCACCTCGATCGTCGGCACCACCGGCAATCCGGGGCAGAGCAATTATGCCGCTGCCAAGGCGGGCTTGGTCGGCTTTTCCAAATCGCTCGCGCAGGAGGTTGCCACGCGCGGCATCACGGTCAACTGCCTGGCGCCCGGCTTCATCGCGACGCCGATGACCGACAAGCTCAGCGACGACCAGAAACAGAAGCTGCTCGGGCAAATTCCGGTCGGCCGCCTCGGCAGTGGCATGGATATCGCCGCCGCGGCGCTCTTTCTCGCCAGCACGGAGGCCGCTTATGTGACCGGCCAGACCTTGCATGTGAACGGCGGAATGGCGATGATTTAACCCTCCTGGCTTGCGGGTTTGCAAGGGTGGGAAAGTGTGCTAAGGAACCGGGCCTTCACGGTCTGGGCCGCTGGTGCCAGAAACCCGCGGACGAGTTGACGTCAACACACCAAAGTCAAGGGACATCCAATGAGTGACATCGCCGAGCGGGTCAAGAAGATTGTCGTCGAGCATCTGGGAGTCGACGAAGAGAAGGTCACCGATTCTGCCAGCTTTATTGATGATCTTGGCGCTGACAGCCTCGACACTGTCGAATTGGTCATGGCCTTCGAAGAAGAATTCGGTTGCGAGATTCCCGATGATGCGGCGGAGAAGATTCTCACCGTCAAGGACGCCATCGACTATATCAAGGAACACAGCTGAGCTTAGGCGTTACGGACCTTCGCTTTTCCGCCATCTTTAACGGATGACAGCATGCGCCGGGTCGTCGTCACGGGAATGGGTTTGGTCACGCCGCTCGCCTGCGGAACCGAGGCGAGCTGGAAGCGGCTGATCGACGGTGAATCCGGAGTAGGCAAGATCAGCCGCTTCGAGACCGCCGATCTGCCGGTTCATATCGCCGCCGAAGTGCCGGCGCGCAACAGCCAAGCCGATGCCTTCAATCCCGACGATTGGATGGAGCCGAAGGAGCAGCGCAAGGTCGACGAGTTCATCCTCTACGGGGTCGCCGCGGCGCAGCAGGCGGTGGAGGAATCGGGCTGGCAGCCGAAGACCGAGGAAGAGCGCTGCCGCACCGGGGTTTTGATCGGCTCCGGCATCGGCGGCTTGCCGGGGATCGAGGAAGCCTCTCTCGTGCTGCACGAGAAGGGCGCGCGCCGCATCAGCCCCTTCTTCATACCGGGGCGCTTGGTCAATTTGCTGCCGGGGCACGTCTCGATCCGCTACGGCTTCAAGGGGCCGAATCTTTCCGTCGTTTCGGCCTGCTCCACGGGCGCGCACGCGATCGGCGAAGCCGCGCGTCTGATCGCGCTCGACGACGCCGACGTCATGGTGGCGGGCGGCGCGGAGGGCGCGCTCTGCCCCTTGGCAATTGCCGGTTTTGCCTCGGCCCGCGCGCTTTCCGGCCGCAACGACGAACCGCAAAAGGCTTCGCGCCCCTGGGATCGCGATCGCGACGGTTTCGTCATGGGCGAAGGGGCCGGCGTGGTGGTGCTTGAGGAGTTCGAGCATGCGCGTCGGCGCGGCGCCAAGATCTACGCCGAGGTCAAGGGCTATGGCTTCTCCGGCGACGCCTATCACATCACGGCGCCGGCGCCGGAGGGCGACGGCGCTTATCGCTGCATGGCGATGGCGATGAGGAAGGCGGGCCTTAAGCCCGAGGATATCGACTACATCAACGCCCATGGCACTTCGACGCCGATGGGCGACGAGATCGAGCTGCAAACCGTGAAGCGGCTGTTTGGCGACGCGGCCCACAAGCTCTCTATGTCCTCCACCAAGTCGTCGATCGGCCATCTGCTCGGCGCCGCCGGCAGCGTCGAGGCGATCTTCTCGATCCTTGCTCTGGTCCATGGCGTGGTGCCGCCGACGCTCAATCTCGACAATCCGTCCGAGGGCTGCGATCTCGACCTCGTTCCGCACAAGGCGAAAAAGCGCGAGGTGCGGGCGGCGCTGTCGAATTCTTTCGGATTCGGCGGAACCAACGCCTCATTGGTGCTGACGCGGGCGCCGTGATGCCCGAGCCGGCGGTGGCTCGGGACTAAGGCCGGCCATGCGCCGCGATCTGATCGGCGCGGCGGCTGGCGCCGTTCTTCTGCTCCTCCTTTTTGGCGGCGGCTTTCTTTGGTTGCGGCATGCCTATCGGGCGCCGGGGCCGGCCCGGGGGGCCACCGTTCTGGTGGTGCCGCGCGGCAGCGGGCTGTCCGCGATCGCGACCCAGCTTTTCGAGGCCCACGTCATCGCCTCGCGCATGGTTTTCGTAGCTGGCACCACGTTGGCCGGCGCGGAGCATCGGCTTGAAGCCGGGGAATACCGCTTTCCCGCCCATGTCAGCGCTTACCAGGCGATGCGCCTGATGCGCGAAGGGAAGACCGTGGTTCACCGCCTGACCGTGCCCGAGGGCTTGACGACGCCCGAGGTCATGGCGCTGGTCGAGAAGGCGCCGGCGCTCAGCGGCCCGCTGCCGCCGGTACCGGCGGAAGGTGCGCTTCTGCCGCAGACTTACGACTACACGCTCGGCGAGACCCGGGCGGCGATGATCGCCCGCATGAAGCGAGCCATGGCGGCGGAGGTTGCCAAGCTTTGGGCCGCGCGCGCGCCGGGGCTGCCGCTCGCGAGCCCTGAGCAGGCTGTGATCCTGGCCTCGATCATCGAGAAGGAGACGGCGCTCGCGGCGGAGCGGCCGGTGATCGCCGGGGTCTTTTACAATCGGCTTCGTCTTGGCATGCGGCTGCAATCGGACCCGACGGTGATCTTCGCCGTGACCGGCGGCGAGGGCCCGCTTGGCCGGCCGTTGAGCGACGCCGACCTCGCCACGCCCTCGCCCTATAACACCTATCGCGTCAACGGGCTGCCGCCGGGGCCGATCGACAATCCGGGCCAAGCCTCGCTGATCGCCGCGCTGCATCCGGCGAGCACGGAGGATCTCTACTTCGTCGCCGACGGCCGGGGCGGCCATGTTTTCTCCAAGACGCTGGCCGGCCAGGACCGGAATGTCGCCCGCTGGCGCAAGCTGCAGCGCGAGAGCGCGACGAATGCCGGCCCGGTGCCGCGCGCGGTGCCGCGGCCTGCGGTGCCGCCCGCGCAGGCGGCTGGTAAATCCTTACCACCGCCGCGCCAAGCGGTCCCGACGCCCCTGGCGCCGCCGAAGGCGGCGAAGAAAACGACGCGATAGAAGACCCGAAGCGCCTGCCGCGGCTGCCCTAGACGCGAGCTTTCAACAGGTTCTCCGTCCGGCCGAGGCCGGGGGGCGGCGAAGCGTCAGGGTGACCCAGTCGCCCTCGGAGTTGCGGTGGCGGAGGACGAGACCGGCCTGCCGATAGGCGGAAACCACCGCCGCCGCCTGGGAGCGCAGCAGGCCCGAGAGCACGGCATGGCCGCCGGGTTCGAGATGCGCCGCGATCGCCGGCGCGAGGCGCACCAGTGGCCGCGCGAAAAGATTGGCGAGGATAAGATCGAAAGGCGCCCGGCGGGCCACCGCCCGGTGGCGCAAGCCGTCGGCCGGATAGGCGTGGAACCAGGGATGGAGCGCGTTCCGCCGGGCGTTTTCGCGCGCCACCGCGACCGCGATCGGATCGATATCGAGCCCGAGCACGGGCTCGCGCCAGAGCCTCGCTGCGGCGAGGCCGAGGACGCCGGTGCCGGTGCCGAGGTCGAGCACCCGCCGGGCGCGGCGGCGGCGGTCGAGCGCGACGAGGGCGCGCAGGCAGCCGCGGGTGGTTTCGTGATTACCGGTGCCGAAGGCCTGGCCCGCCTCGATCAGCAGATCGAAGGCCGGGGCCCGGCGTCGCGGATGGTGGCTGCCGTGGAGGTGGAAGCGCCCGATCGCGATCGGCGCCAGGGTGGCGAGCGAGGCGGCGACCCAATCGACGGACGGCAATTGCGCAACTGCGAGGGTGGCTGCCGTTTCAGCCGGCAGGACGGCGGCAAGAGCAGCTTCGAGCACCGCGCGGTCGGGTCGCTCGGCAAACAGGGCGGCGATCCGCCAGATGCGGTCGTCGGGCGCGGTGGCGAAGGCGCTGACGGAAAGCGCCGCGCCCTCGAACGCCGCCTCGGCCGGTGCGCGCGCTGCTGCCGGGACGTCGATCGATGCCTGCCAGAGGGTCGCCATGATGGCGTCAGGCCGGCTGCACGAAGCTCGCGATCACCCGCTTGTGGCCGGCGTGATCGAAATCGATCTCAAGGCGGTCGCCGTCCACGTGGGAGACGGTTCCGGTGCCGAATTTGCTGTGAAAGACACGGCTGCCGCGGCGGAACTTGCCACTTCCCGCCTTGCTCGGGACGTCGTCGTCCCGCGCGCGGTTTGGCCGCGTCGCGCCCTGTGGCGGGCGCGACCGCTCGCCGTTCCAGCCGAGGGCCCGCGGCTCGCTTTGGGCTCGCCTGCCGGCCGGGCCGAAACCGAAGCCGGCGTTTGGTTTGATGTCGTCGTCCCAGCGGGCATTCGGCCGCGCGCCGTAAAGCCCGCCCTCGATCTGGCGCTCGACATTGTCGGCCGGCAATTCGTCGATGAAACGGCTCGGGATCGAGGCCTGCCACTGGTTGTAGATGCGCCGGTTGGCGGCAAACGAGATGATGCAGCGCTTGCGGGCACGCGTCAGCCCGACATAGGCCAGACGGCGCTCTTCCTCGAGCGCGCCGTTGCCGCCCTGATCGAGCGCCCGCTGGTGCGGGAACAGGCCTTCCTCCCAGCCGGGCAGGAACACGGTGTCGAATTCGAGTCCCTTTGCGCCATGGAGGGTCATCAGGCTGACCGCTTCCACGATCGCCTTCCACTAGATCTCGGTGTTCAGTGCGACATGCTCGAGGTAGTCGGTCAAGGTATCGAACTGGCCGACGGCGCGGACCAGTTCCTTGAGGTTTTCCAGCCGCCCCGGCGCGTCGATCGACTTGTCCTGCTGCCACATCGCGGTATAGCCGCTCTCGTCGAGCACCAGGGCGACCACCTCGGCATGGGGCATGGTGGCGAGAAGCGCGCGCCAGCGGTCGAAGTCGTCGACCAACTTGATCAGCGTCGTGCGTTGCCGCGGCTTGATTTCGTCGGTGACGACGAGGCGGCGGGTGGCCTGCATCAGCGGGCTGTTGTCGGCCCGCGCCATGCGGCGCAGGATCTGGAGCGTGGCGTCGCCCAAGCCCCGCTTCGGCACGTTCAGGATGCGCTCGAAGGCGAGGTCGTCGTCGGGCTGGGTGACAAGGCGGAGATAGGCGAGGGCGTCGCGAATCTCGGCTCGCTCGTAGAAGCGAAGGCCACCGACCACGCGATAAGGCAGGCCGAGCGTGATGAAGCGCTCTTCGAAGGCGCGGGTCTGAAAGCCGGCCCGGACCAGGATCGCCATGGAAGAGAGCGATTCGTGATTCCGTTGTTCCGCCTCGATGGTCTCGCCCACCATGCGGGCCTCTTCCTCCTGGTCCCAGACGCCGCACAGCAACACCTTTTCGCCGCCCGCGACGTCGGTCCAAAGGGTCTTGCCGAGGCGGCCGCGATTGTGCGCGATGAGGCCGGAGGCGGCGGCCAGGATATGCGGCGTCGAGCGGTAGTTCTTCTCCAGGCGGATGATGCGGGCGCCTTCGAAATCCTGCTCGAAGCGGAGGATGTTGCCGACCTCGGCGCCGCGCCAGCCGTAGATCGACTGATCGTCGTCGCCGACGCAGCAGATGTTGCGCCGCTCGCGCGCGAGAAGCCGGAGCCAGAGATATTGCGCGACGTTGGCATCCTGGTACTCGTCGACCAGGATGTAGCGGAAGCGCCGCTGCCACTCGGCCAGGATGTCCGGCTGGGTGCTGAGGATTTCCAGGTTGTGCAGCAGAAGGTCGCCGAAATCGCAGGCGTTCAGCGTCCGCAGACGGTCGCGGTAGAGCTTGTAGAAAGCGAGCGCGCGGCCGTTGGCGAAGGTGCCGATTTCGCCCGTCGGGACCTTTTCCGGCGTCAGGCCGCGATCCTTCCAGCGGTCGATGATGGCGGCCAGCGTCTTCGCCGGCCAGCGCTTCTCGTCGACGTTCTCGGCCTGGAGAAGCTGCTTCAGCAATCGCAGCTGGTCGTCGGTGTCGATGATAGTGAAATTGTCCTTGAGGCCGACGATCTCGGCCTGACGGCGGAGCATGCGGGCGGCAATCGAGTGAAAGGTGCCGAGCCAGAGCCCTTCGACCGCGTTGCCGACCATGCCCTCGATGCGCTCGCGCATCTCGCGCGCCGCCTTGTTGGTGAAGGTGACGGCGAGAATCTGCGACGGAAAGGCGAGCCGGAGGTTCAGGATATGGGCGAGCCGGGTGGTCAGCACCCGGGTCTTGCCGGTGCCCGCGCCGGCCAGGATCAGGACCGGGCCTTCGACCGCCTCGACCGCTTCGCGCTGCGCTTCGTTGAGTTCGTTAGGCAGCGAAGCGGCGGGCGGCAGACGGCTTTTCGGGTCGTCCCGCCGGTCGAGGGAATCGCTTGTGCTCATGGCCTTTATATACGCGCTGCCGGGGCCGGACGGTAGGGGGCTCGGGCGCGTCGCGGGCAAATCGGTGCCGGTCCGCGGCTTCCGCGCGTCGCCGGCGAGGATTTGACCGCGGCGAAACCCGCGTGATATCCAGCCCAAGGCGCGAATCGGCAGGGGAGGGCCGCATGATGGGCAAACTTGAGGGCATCCGGGCCTGCGTCTTCGACGCCTACGGCACGCTCTTCGACGTCAACGCGGCGGCCGCCAATGCCCGCGACGCGCTCGGGCCGGCGTGGCAGCCTTTGGCGGAGATCTGGCGCACCAAGCAGCTGCAATACACCTGGCTGCACTCGTTGATGGGGCGGCATGTCGATTTCTGGCAAGTCACCGAGGACGCGCTCGATTTCGCCCTGGCCAGCCTCAAGATCGCGGACGATGGCTTGCGCCGCCGCCTCCTCGACCTCTATTTCGAGCTCGATGCCTATCCGGAGGTGCGCGCGGTTTTGGCCAAGCTCGGCGCCGCCGGCCTCGACCGCGCCATTTTGTCCAACGGCTCGCCCGAGATGCTGGCGGCGGCGGTGCGGAGCGCCGGTCTCGGCGAGTCCCTGGAGGCGGTGCTCTCCGTCGAGGCGGTCGGCGTCTTCAAGCCGAGCCCGCGCGTCTATCAGCTCGCGGTCGACCGCTTCAAGGTCGCGCCGGGCGAAATCTGCTTCGTCTCGTCGAACGGTTGGGATGCCTTCGCGGCCAAGGCGTTCGGGTTTCGCGTGTTGTGGTGCAATCGCTCGGGCCAGCCGCCGGAGCGCATGCCGGAAGCGCCGGACGGCGAGATCAAGACGCTTGCCGAACTGCCGGCCTGCCTCGGCGCGGCGTGAAGCCGGGCCGAGGCAGAAAACGCCGGTCGCGCGTGCGGCGGGTTACTTCTCCCAGCCCTTGCCGGCCTTGGCGAGGCGGGTGAGCAGCGGCGCCGGCTCCCAGAAGACGCCGTGCGCCTTGTGGTATTCCTCGATCTTGGCGTGCACCTTGTCGAGGCCGATCTGCTCGGACCAAAAGAAAGGCC
>JAJYTL010000427.1 GCA_021793055.1 Pseudomonadota bacterium | reverse complement strand
ACAGCCGCAACCGATCCTCGGCGATGCGGGCGTCCGGATCGCCGACGAAGCGGACCCGCCCGGCGCGAAGATCCCCGAGGCCGCCGACCGGGTCGTAGACATTGCCCGCCGCGTCGGCGAACAGCGCGTTCAGCGTGAAGTCGCGCCGCTCGGCGTCGGCTGCCCAATCCTCGACGAAGGCGACGCGGGCATGGCGGCCGAAGGTCTCGACGTCGCGGCGCAGCGTCGTGATCTCGAAATGGGTCCCTTGGCAGATCGCCGTCACCGTGCCGTGGGCGAGCCCGGTCGGGAGCGCGCGGATACCCGCCGCCTGTAGCAGCGCCATGACGGTTTCCGGCGGCTCGGGCGTTGCCACGTCGATGTCCTTGACCGGGCGGCCGAGCAGCCAGTCGCGCACCGAGCCGCCGACGAAGCGGGCCGGGCGGCCTTTCGCAGTGAGCGCCGCGAGAACCGCCGCCGTTCCCGGCGCCTGCATCCAGGCTGCCGGCGGGTGGCGTTCGGCCGGCGCTTCCGCGTCGCGCGCGGGATCGTTCACCGGCCGTAGACCTTGCGGTGCAGGTCGACCAGCATGCTCGCCGTCGCGCCCCAGATGTAATAGTCGCCATAGGGAATGGCGTAGAAATGCCGCGTCGCGCCCGCGATGGTGCGCGAGCCGCGCTGGTGGTTGGCGGGATCGAGCAGGAAGGCGAGCGGCACCTCAAAGATTTCCGCGACCTCCGAGGGGTCCGGCGTCACGGCGAATCCCGGGCGGATGAAGCCGACCACGGGGGTGATGGCGTAGCCGGTGCCCGTGACATAGGAGTTGAGCCGGCCGACAACCTCGATCCAGCCTGCTTCGAGGCCGATTTCCTCGCGCGTCTCGCGCAGGGCGCAGGCGGTGGCGTCGGCGTCCTCGGGTTCGCAGCCGCCGCCCGGAAAGCTGATCTGCCCGGCATGATGGCGCAGCCCATCGGTGCGGCGCGTGAACAGCACCGTGGTTCCGGCCGGGCGCTCGACCAGGCCGACCAGCACCGCGGCTGGGCGCAACGGCCGCGGCGCCCGCGCGTAGCCGGGGTTGAGATCGGCGTCGCCGGCGACCGCGGGCTTGGCGCGGGCCAGGCTGGAGGTGATCAATTCGCGGATTTCAATTCCGGCCCGGCCGGGGTGCGATTCGGGGAAAAGGCTCGAACTCACCGCTTAAGGTCCTTATTTCAAAAGTCTTTACGCTGCCGCGGCGATATCGGTCCCGGCGCGCACCGGCGCCATCTTTGTCGCGACGTTAGCTGCTTTCGCCGCCGGATCACATATAATCTCTATTATGCCTCTAACCAGTCCAGCCTCGGAAGTCCTGGTGCGCGAGATCGCCGCCGTCGGCGACAAGCTTGCCGCCGCGCGCCAGATGGTCGGGCGCGTCATTTTCGGCCAGGACGCGGTGATCGATGAGACGCTAATCGCGCTTCTCGCCGGCGGCCATGCGCTTCTCATCGGCGTGCCCGGCCTGGCTAAAACCAAGCTGGTCGAGACCTTCGCCATCGTGCTCGGCCTCGACAACAAGCGCATCCAGTTCACCCCCGACCTGATGCCGGCAGACATTCTCGGCTCCGAGGTGCTGGAGGAAGACGAAAGCGGCCGCCGCTTCTTCCGCTTCATTCCGGGTCCGATCTTCTGCCAGCTGCTGATGGCGGACGAAATCAACCGCGCCAGCCCGCGCACCCAGTCGGCGCTGCTGCAGGCGATGCAGGAAAAGGAGGCCTCGGTGGCCGGAGCCCGGCATGCCCTGCCGCATCCCTTCCATGTTCTGGCGACGCAGAACCCGCTGGAGCAGGAGGGTACCTATCCGCTGCCCGAGGCGCAGCTCGACCGTTTCCTGATGCAGATCGACGTCGGCTATCCCGACCGCGCGGCGGAACGCGAGATGCTGCTCGCCACCACCGGCGCGGAAGAAACGCGGCCGAGCCCGATCATGGACGCCGCCGCGCTCGATCGCGCGCAACGCCTGGTGCGCCGCATCCCGGTCGGCGAAAGCGTCGTCGAGGCCATCCTTGCCCTGGTTCGGGCCGGCCGGCCGGGCAGCGAGGATGCCGGCGCGGCCAGCCGCCATATCGCCTGGGGGCCAGGGCCGCGCGCGAGCCAGGCCCTGATGCTGGCGGTCCGCGCCCGGGCCTTGCTCGAAGGCCGCCTCGCGCCCTCGGTCGAGGATGTCATCCGTCTCGCGCCGCCGGTTCTCCGCCATCGCATGGCCTTGACCTTCGCCGCCCGTGCCGAGGGCGTGCAGATGTCCGATGTGGTGGCGCAACTGGTCCAGCCGTTCCGCTGAGGCGATGGCCGGGAGCGCGGACATGCGGCCTTCCGCGCTTCGGCTTCGCGCCGAGCGGCTGGCGCAGCCGTTGCCGCCCTTGCTCGTCGCCGCCGAGCGTGTCGCGGCGACGCTGGCGCAGGGCGTGCACGGGCGCCGGCGGGTCGGCGCCGGCGAGACCTTCTGGCAATACCGGGTCTACGAGCCGGGCGATGCCGCGAGCGCCATTGACTGGCGGCAATCGGCGAAGCGCCAGCGCTTTTATGTCCGCCAGCACGAATGGGAGGCGGCGGAAAGCGTCTGG
>JAJYTL010000035.1 GCA_021793055.1 Pseudomonadota bacterium | reverse complement strand
GCGCTGCCGCATGTCGGGCTCGCCGGCACCGTCACGCTCAGCATCGTGATCGGGCTCGTGCTCTCCTCGGCCTTTTCCGCCATCGTGGTCTACGGCCAGGAGTTGATGCCGGGCCGCGTCGGCATGGCGTCGGGGCTGTTTTTCGGCCTCGCCTTCGGCATCGCCGGCATCGGCGCCGCCGTGCTCGGCGTGCTCGCGGATTGGACCAGCATCGATTTCGTCTATCGCGTCTGCTCGTTCCTGCCAGCGATTGGCCTTGTCGCCGCCTTCCTGCCGGATATCCGCGAGCCGGCGCGGGATGCCCGCGCCTAGAACATCCGCGCACCGTTCGGCACCGGCAGGTCGGGCGCGAACAGCACGACCGCGCCGTCGCGATCGGGAAAGCCCAGGGTCAACACCTCGGACATGAACTTGCCGATCTGGCGCGGCGGAAAATTGACCACCGCCGCGACCTGGCGGCCGATAAAGGTATCGCAATCATAGTGCTTCGTGATCTGCGCGCTCGAACGCTTGACGCCGACGCCGGGGCCGAAATCGATTTCGAGCTTCAAGGCGGGCTTGCGCGCTGCCGGAAACGGCGTCGCGGCGACCACCGTGCCGACGCGGATATCGACGGCGAGAAAGCGCGCGAAATCGATCTCGGCGGCGGGCGGGGCGTTGCAATCCTGGACCAGATGCATGGCGCGATCCTCCGGTTACGGCGCCGGCGCGAAGCGGCGGATGAAGGCGGTGGCGGCGGCGATCACCGCCTGCGCGTGATCGCGGTGCGGCGAATGACCGCAATTTTCGAGCGGTAGAAGCTCGACCGGCGTCGGCGCCTTGGCGGCGATGCGCTCGACATGCGCCATGGTGCCGTAGGGATCGTCCAACCCCTGCACCGCGAGAATCGGCGCCCGCACGGCCGTCGCCGCGTCGCCGATGTCCCAGGCGCGGAATTCCGGCGCCAGCCAGATGTCGTTCCAGCCCCAGAAGGCGGAATCGGGATCGGCGTGATAGCGGACGAGGCGAGAACGCAGATCGCCCCCGACATAGGCCTCGCGCGCGGCGCGGATGTTGGTCAGCGACAGCTCCTCGACGAAGACATGCGGCGCGAGCAGGATCAGCCCCGCGACCCGCTTCGGCCACGCCGCCGCCGCGAGCAGCGCAATCGAGGCGCCGTCGCTATGCCCGAACAGCCAGAGCGGCGTGTCTGCAAGGCCGAGCGCGTCGAGCACGGCCGGCAGCACGTCCTCGGCCTGGCGGTGCATGAAGTCGACCGGCCAATGCTCGGCCGCGGGCCGCGGCGTCGACCAGCCGTAGCCGGGGCGCGAATAGACCAAGCCGCGAAAACCGCCAGCGCGGCAGAGCGCCTCGGGAAAATCGCGCCACATGCTGCGCGAGCCGAGCCCTTCGTGCAGGAAGACAACCGGCGGCGCGCCGGTTTCGGGACCCACCCAGGCATATTCGATGCGGTAATCGCGCCCGCCGCTTTCGATCGCGACGAATTCGGCGGCATCGGCGGCATCGGCCTCCGGCCGGCGTCGCGCGCGATCGGTTTTATCGTCCATGACCAAATCAAACTCCGACCAACTCGAATCCCAACCAACTCGGACCTCCTGAAGCGCGCCGCCACCGCGCGCCGCGAGAGCCGCCCTTAGATCACGCCATCGCGGCGGAAACCGGCGATGGCGTCGGCGTCGAAACCGAACTCGCGCAAGATCTCGTCGCTGTCTTGGCCGGCCTCCGGCGCCGCGCGCGTGAGCCGCGAGGGCGTGCGGCTCAAGGTCACCGGCTGGCCGACGATGTCGATGTCGCCGAGTTTCGGATGGTGCACCGGCTGCGCGATGCCGAGATGGCGCACCTGCGGATCGGCGAAAACCTCGTCAATGCGATAGATTGGGCCGCAGGGCACGCTGGCTGCGTTCAGGACCTCGATCCAGGCGGCGGAGGTTTTGGCGCGCAGCAGCGCGTCGATCTCGGCGTTCAGCTTGTCGCGGTTTTTCGAACGCAAGGCACCGGTGGCGTAATCGGGATCGTCGAGCAGCGCGGCGCCGCCGATGGCGCGCGCCAAACGCTCCCAGATTTCCTGACCGGCGGCGGCAATATTGATATGACCGTCGGCGGTGGCGAAGACGCCGGTCGGAATGCTGGTCGGGTGGTTGTTGCCGGCCTGCCGCGGCACCTCGCCCTTGATCAGCCAGCGCGCCGCCTGGAAATCCAGCATCGCGATCTGCGCCTGCAGCAGCGAGGCCTGCACCCATTGTCCCTGGCCCGAAACCTCGCGCTCCAGCAGCGCCACCAGGATGCCGAGGGCGCAAAACAGCCCGGCGGTGAGATCGGCGACCGGGATGCCGGCGCGCACCGGCCCTTGCCCCGGCAGGCCGGTGATCGACATCAGCCCGCCCATGCCCTGGGCGATCTGGTCGAAGCCCGGGCGGTCGCGATAGGGCCCATCCTGGCCGAAGCCCGAGATGCTGGCATAGACGAGGCGGGGGTTGATCGCCCGCAGCGCCGGGTAATCAATGCCGAGCCGGGTCTTGACGTCGGGGCGGTAGTTTTCCACCACCACGTCGGCCCGGGCCGCGAGCTTGAGGAACACCGCCTTGCCGGCGGCGCTCTTGAGATCGAGGCTGAGGCTGCGCTTGTTGCGGTGCAGATTCTGGAAATCCGGCCCGTGGCGCGGCCCGCCCAAACCTTCGCCGCCGCCTTTTTCCGGCGCCTCGATCTTGATCACCCGCGCGCCCCAATCGGCGAGCTGGCGCACCGCCGTCGGCCCCGAGCGCACCCGCGTCAGATCGAGAACAAGAAACCGGCCGAGCGCCTTAGCCGCGTCGGAGGTCGCGTCGGCAATCGTATCGAGCGCAGGATCGGGCATCGGGTTTCCTTTCCCCTCTAGGCGCTGGGGACCCGCCGGACCCCGGCCGCCCCCATCTTGCCGTTCGGCGTGGCCCCGAACCTAGCGGGCCACGCGCCGGGCGATCAAGCGCTATCCGGGGCGGAAACCCACGCCGGGCGGCCGGCAAGCCGGCCCCGCGTTTTCGCTTGTTGACTTCGCGGCCCGGACGCCCAACCATTAGGACGTTCCAAGGGGTGCCCGATGGGGCTGAGATTCCGCCGCCGAAGCGCGGGAACCCTTTGAACCTGATCCGGGTCATGCCGGCGGAGGGAAGGAACAGCGCGCCGAAAGCCCCGTCTTTCGCGGCGCCCGCCCGCCCGCCGGCTTCGATCCGGAAACAGCCCCTTTGCAAAGGGCGCAGTTTAGGGAGAGCGAGCCATGGCGCTTGACGTATCGGACCGTAACCTCACCGTCTCCACCGGCCCCTTGCCGGCCTCGACCAAGGTCGCGGTGCGGGGCGAGATTCATCCCGAGATCGCGGTGATGATGCGCGAGATCGCGCTGTCGCCGGAATCGGGCGAGGCGCCGATCCGGGTCTACGACGCCTCCGGGCCCTATACCGACGCCAACGCCAAGATCGACATCGCGGCGGGCCTCGCGCCTTTGCGCCGCGCATGGATTCTGGCCCGCGGCGACGTCGAGAGCTATGCCGGCCGTAACATCCGGCCCGAGGACGACGGCCGCAAGAGCGGCGAGGCGTCGGAAGTGCCGCTGTTCCCCGGCCGCCCGACGGCGCCGCTCCGCGCCAAGGCGGGCAAGGCGGTGACCCAACTCGCCTATGCCCGCGCCGGGCTGATCACGCCGGAGATGGAATACATCGCGGTGCGCGAGAACCTCGGCCGCGCCGAGCGCCGCGACGGCGAGAGCTTCGGCGCCAACATCCCGGACCAGGTGACGGCGGAATTCGTCCGCGCCGAGATCGCCGCCGGCCGCGCCATCATCCCGGCCAACATCAACCATCCGGAAAGCGAGCCGATGATCATCGGCCGCAATTTCCTGGTCAAGATCAACGCCAATATCGGCAACTCGGCGGTCGCCTCCTCGGTTGCCGAGGAAGTGGAGAAGATGGTGTGGTCGACGCGGTGGGGCGCCGACACGGTGATGGACCTGTCCACCGGACGCAACATCCACACCACGCGGGAATGGATTCTGCGCAACGCGCCGGTGCCGATCGGCACGGTGCCGATCTATCAGGCGTTGGAGAAGGTCAACGGCAAGGCCGAGGATCTGACCTGGGAAATCTTCCGCGATACCCTAATCGAGCAATGCGAGCAGGGCGTCGATTACTTCACCATTCACGCCGGCGTGCGCCTCGCCTATATCCCGCTCACCGCGAAGCGGGTCACCGGCATCGTCTCGCGCGGCGGCTCGATCCTGGCGAAATGGTGCCTCGCGCATCACCAGGAGAATTTCCTCTACACCCATTTCCGCGACATCTGCGAAATCCTCCGCGCCTACGACGTCAGCTTCTCGCTCGGCGACGGCCTGCGCCCGGGCTCGATCGCCGACGCCAACGACGAGGCCCAGTTCGCCGAGCTCGAAACCCTGGGCGAGCTGACCAAGATCGCCTGGGAGCACGACGTCCAGGTGATGATCGAGGGCCCCGGCCACGTGCCGATGCACAAGATCAAGGAAAACATGGACCGCCAGCTCGCGGTCTGCCACGAGGCGCCGTTCTATACCCTCGGGCCGCTCACCACCGACATTGCGCCCGGCTACGACCACATCACGAGCGCGATCGGCGCCGCGATGATCGGCTGGTTCGGCACCGCGATGCTGTGCTACGTGACGCCGAAGGAGCATCTCGGCCTGCCCGACCGCGACGACGTCAAGACCGGCGTCATCGCCTACAAGATCGCTGCCCATGCCGCCGATCTCGCCAAGGGCCATCCGGCGGCGAAGCGCCGCGACGACGCCTTGAGCCGGGCGCGCTTCGAGTTCCGCTGGCGCGATCAATTCAATCTCTCGCTCGATCCCGAGACCGCGGTCGCCTTCCACGACGAGACGCTGCCGGCCGAGGGCGCCAAGGTGGCGCATTTCTGCTCCATGTGCGGGCCGAAATTCTGCTCGATGAAAATCTCGCAGGAAGTGCGCGACTACGCGGCGCAGGGACTCGAGGAGCGGGCGGCCGCCTTCCGTGAGGGCGGCAACGAAATCTACGTTCCCGTGGCGGCGGCCGAGAAGGCGGCGAAGTCCGCAGCCGAATGACCGGCCGCCGCAGGCGGCCGACCGTGCGGCGCTTTTCCCCGCTGCGCCTCACCGATCGTTAGTCGACTCGCCGCGCCCGACGCCGGCAATACCCTGCGACGCCGCCGGGGCGCGCGGCGGGCGCGCGCATGCCAGATTGGAGACCGGCCGAATTCGCAGGCCGGCCAGGATTGGAGACAGACTTGAGCCCATCCGCCGACACGGCCGCAAACGGCGCGCCGTCGCCCGCCGCGCGCCCCGGCACCGAGCGCTGGTATCGCGCGGTGCCGCGCGACAAGTGGTTCCTGATCGGAGCCCGCGGCGCGCGCAGCCTCGGCCAAGGCGCGCTGGTGGTGGATTTTGCGCTCTATCTCCACGCGCTCGGCTGGGACGCGGTCAGCATCGGCGCGGTCCTGGCCGCGACCTTGATCGTCGCCGCGGCACTCACTCTTCTCGTCGGACCGGCGAGCGACCGGCTCGGGCGCAAGGTCTTCATTCTCTGCTTCGAGGCGAGCCAGGCCATCACCGCGCTGGTCGCGTTGTTCACCAGCGCCACGGTGCCGCTGGTGGCGGCGGCGGTGATCGGCGGCTTCGGCCGCGGCATCAACGGCGCCGCCGGACCATTCGCGCCGGTGGAGCAGGCGTGGCTGGCGCAGGGCCTGAAGCCCGAGCTTCGCGGCCGCCTCTATAGCGTCAACGCCGCGGTCGGCTTTTGCGGCATGGCTCTCGGCGCGCTGGCGGCGGCGCTGCCGGCCTTTTTCGCCCGCTGGCTGCCCGGGCCGCTCGCCTATCGGCCGCTGTTTCTCGTCGTCTTCCTGGGCTCGCTGGTCTGTTGGGTGCTGATCGCCTTGACCAAGGATTACAAGGTTGAGCCGGCCGCGAGCGCGCCCGAGACGGCGCCGCCCCAGAGCCTCCGCGAGGAGAACCGGCTGCTCGCGGCGCTCGCCGGAATCAACGCGATCAACGGCCTCGCCATCGGCATGCTGGGGCCGCTGATGGCCTATTGGTTCTATATCCGCTTCCACGAGGGGCCGGGCGCGATCGGGCCGATGATGGCACTGGCGCTGTTTCTCACCGCGCTGTCAGCGCTCGGCACCGGCTGGCTCACCGGCCGCTTCGGCGTCGTCAGGGCGGTGGTCTGGATGCGCTTCTTCGGCCTCGCCTGCCTGTTCGCGCTTCCCTTCGCGCCGACCTACGGCCTGGCGGCCACGTTCTACGTCCTGCGCTCGCTGTTCAACCGCGGCACCGCCGGCGCACGCCAGGCCTTGAACATCAGCCTGGTCCGGCCGAGCCGGCGCGGCCTGGCCGCGAGCCTCAGCAGCGCCTCGCTGCAAATTCCGCGCGCGGCGGGGCCGATGCTGGCCGGGCTCTTTTTCGACGCCGGATTTCTCGTCGCGCCGTTCCTGATCGCCGGCGCCTTGCAGGCGCTCTATATCGTGCTGTTCCGCAAGAGCTTCCTCGCGCACGATCCGTCGCGCGTCGTCTCCGGCTCCGGCCCCGGCGCCGCCTCGCACGCCTGAACGCCTTGTCGCACGGCCGGGGCGGCGGCATAGTGAGCCGGACCAACCATCGAGCGAACAGAGACCAGCGAAAGGGACAGCGGCACATGAGCGCGCATAAGGCCCCCACCGCCCGCGAGCTCGCCGCCAAGCTGGCGGCCGGCGACCTCACTGCCGAGGCGCTCGTCTGCGAGGCGTTCGAGCGTATCGCCGCGCACGAGGACGAGATTAAGGCCTGGGCCCATCTCGATCGCGCGGCCGCGATCGCCGCCGCTAAGGCCGCCGACAAGGCGGGCCGGCCGGGGCCGCTGCATGGCCTCCCCTTCGGGGTCAAGGACATCTTCGATACCGCCGACATGCCGACCGCCTACGGCTCGAAAATCTACGCCGGCAACCGTCCGGCCTGGGACGCGGCCTCGGTCGCGCTGGCGCGCGCCGCCGGCGGCATCGCGCTCGGCAAGACGGTGACGACGCAATTCGCCTTCGTCGATCCGGCGCCGACGCGCAACCCGCGCAACCCGGCCCATACGCCGGGCGGCTCGTCGAGCGGCTCGGCGGCGGCGGTCGCCGCCGGCATGGTGCCGCTCGCGACCGGCACCCAGACGGTGGGATCGGTGATCCGTCCGGCCTCGTTCTGCGGCGTCGTCGGCTACAAGCCCACCTTCGGCCTGATTCCGACGGCGGGCGTCAAATGCCTCGCCGCCTCGCTCGATACCATCGGCGCCTTCGCCGCGACGGTCGGCGACGTGGCGCTGTTCGCCGGCGCGCTCGGCGGCCGCGATCTTTCCTTCCCGGCGCTGAAGCCGAAGATCGGGCTCTGCCGCACCCCGCAATGGCCGCAAGCGACGGAGGGGCTGAAGGCCGCCTTCGCGGAAGCCGAAACGCGGCTGAAAAACGCCGGCGCCGATCTCCGGGATGTCGTCTTGCCGGCCGCCTTCGAAGGCCTCGCCGAGGCGCAACACGAGGTCCTGGCCTACGAGGCGGCGCGAAGCTTCGCCTCGGAATGGCATTATCACCGCGCTGCGCTCGGCCCGCGGGTCGGCGAGCTGATCGTCGCTGGTTTGCAAACGCCGGCCGCGACCTACGACGCGGCGATGGCCAAGGCGGCGCGCGCCCGCGCCGCGCTCGACGACGCCTTCGGCGACGTCGACGTGCTGCTCGCGCCGAGCGCGCCGGGCGAGGCGCCGCATGGCCTCGGCTCGACCGGCGATCCGATCTTCAGCCGCATGTGGACCTTTCTCGGCACCCCTTGCGTCAACCTGCCGGGGTTGACCGGCCCGCGCGGCCTGCCGATCGGGGTGCAGGCGATCGGGCGGCGCGGCGACGATCTGCGCGCCCTGGCCGCCGCCGACTGGATGCAGCCCCGGCTCGGCTGACGCACGATGATTTTGGGTCGAGCCGGCCCAAAATCATGTCCGTACGCCGCTCCGATGGCTTGACGCATGGCGCGCGAAAGGCCGCGCGCCACGCCGCTCAGCCGGCGCCCTTGACCGCCGGATCGGCGAAAAAGGGCAACAGCTCCCGCTTCAGGATCTTGCCGTTGGCGTTGCGCGGCAGCGGCGTGTCCAGCATGACGATGCGGACCGGAATCTTAAACGCGGCGATCATGCCCTTGAGGTGGTTTCGCAGCGTCTCCTCGCTCGCGCGCTCGCCGGGCTTGATCTGCACCACGGCGCCGACCTCCTCGCCGAGGACGCGGTGCGGCAGGCCGATGACGCCGGCATCCATCACCGCGGGATGGCTGTAGAGCGCGTCCTCGACCTCGATGCAATAGATGTTCTCGCCAGCGCGGATCAGCATGTCCTTGGCGCGGTCGACGATGTAGATGAAGCCTTCCTCGTCGAGCCAGGCAAGATCGCCGGTATGGAGCCAGCCCTCGGTGAAGGCGGCGGCCGTCGCCTCGGGCTTGTTCCAATAGCCCTTGACCACGTTCGGGCCCTTGATCCAGAGCTCGCCGACCTCGCGGGCGGGAAGGGCCTCGCCCTTTTCGTTCACCACCTTCATTTCGTTCACCGGCACCGGCAGGCCGACGCTGTCGGGCTTGCGCTGGTAGTTGACGCCGGCGTTCTGCGACGCGAGCGAGGAGGTTTCGGTCAAGCCGTAGCCGTTCGAGGCGGTGACCTTGGGAAACTTCGCTCCGATGCGCTCGACCAGGGCGGCGGCGGCCGGCGCGCCGCCGTAGCCGATGCTCTCGACGGTGGACAGATCGTGCGCGGCGAAATTCGGCGATTCCATTACCTGCCAGGCCATCGAGGGCACGCCGCCGAAGGCCGTGACCTTCTCGCGCTCGATTAGGCGCATGGCTTCCTCGGGATCCCACTTGCGCATCAGCACGAGCTTGGCGCCGAGCAGGATGGTGCCGCCCATCACCGAATGGCAGCCAGTAACGTGAAACAGCGGCACCGAGAGCAGATAGGCCTTCTTCGGTGCGTCCGGCGTCGGCAGCGGATCGCCACGCTGCAGCATGTTGCGGAGCGTCGTGAAGACGATGTTGACGAGATTGGTGCAGAAGTTGCGGTGGGTGCCGAGCGCGCCCTTCGGCTTGCCGGTGGTGCCGGAGGTGTAGAAGATGGTCGCGTCGTCCTCGGGGTCGATTTCCGCCGCGGGCAGCGCGACGCCCGCGTCCGGCTTGCCCAAGACCTCCTCGAAACGAAGCACGCCCGGCGGCAGCGCGCCTTCGACGCGGACGGCGACGGCGGCGCGCAGCCCGAGCCCCGCCATCTCTGGGGCGAGGCGCTCGATCCGCTCGGCGTCGGCGAACAACAGCACCGTGCCGGAATCCCTCAGGCAATAGGTCAGCTCGCCGCCGGTGAACCAGGCGTTGAGCGGCACCACGATGGCGCCGATCGCGGTCACCGCCCAGAAGATCTCGACCCATTCGGGAAAGTTGCGCATGGCGATGGCGACGCGGTCGCCCTTCTCGATTCCGAAGCGATCGCGCATCCGGTGCGCCAGCGTCGCTGCCGCCGCATAGTGCTCGGCGAAGGTCAGGCGATCGTTTTCATAGACCAGAAAGGGCAGATCGCCGTGGCCGCGGCTGAGCTCCAGAACGGCGCGCAGCGTCGGCGGCGCGTTCTTCCACACCTTCATCTCGACGCCGTTGACGACGCGGGTCTCAGTCTCGAATTGCGCGCCCTTTTGTGTCAAGGCGGCGGTCGCCTGCTCGACCGACATCACCATGGCCGTTCCTCCATCACGCTTGCGACTATGCCTGTGGCCAGACTTGCGACGTTCTCGTTGTTGCCCGGTTCCGGCACCGGGGGGCACGGCGAAGCTTACGGAAAATTTCGCCCGACTCCAACCGACTTCCGCCGCTTGAGCGAAGCGCGCCGTGGGTGCTAGCTTGCGCGGCGCGGCACGCCCGCCGGGAGGGATAATGATCGAGCTTCGTTTGAGCAGCGTACAGGCCTCGGAATGCGACGCCATGGGCCATTTCAACGTCCGCTTCTATGTCGCGCGCGCGGTCGAGGGCCTAGCGAGCCTGCGCCTGGCACTCGGCCTCGACCTGGAATCCGGCGCCGGCAACGGCATCGATCTGGTGGTCCGCGAGCATCATCTTCGTTTCATCCGCGAAATGCGCGCCGGCACTCCGTTCGGCGTGCGGGGCGGCATCGTCGGCATCGACGGCGAGGTGCTGAAAATCTATCAAGAGTTCCATGCCGTCGCGGCCGACGGCGCGACCTATGTCGCGGCCGCCTTCCTCGCCGATCTGCGGGCCGTCGACCGCGAGAGCCGCGCCCCCGCGCGCCTACCGCCGGCACTCCGCGACAAGGTGGCCGGGCTCGCGGTCGAGGTGCCGGTGGCGCACGCGCCGCGCGGCCTGCACCGCTATCCGCCACGGCCAACCCCGACCGTCGCCGAGGCCGAGGCGCTTGGCCTCGTCCATTGCCTCACGACCCCGATCGCCGTCGAGGATTGCGACGCCCGGGGCTTCATGCGCACCGACGCCTATATCGCCCGGGTCTGGGAGGGGACACCCAATCTAATGGCGAAGCTGGACGGCGGCCGGCGCGCCAGCGATCCCCGCATCGGCGGCGCGGCGCTGGAATATCGCCTCGCCTATCGCAAGCGACCACGGCACGGCGATCTCATCGGCATGTGGAGCGGCCTGAAGAACCTCGGCGGCAAGACCACCGTCTGGGGCCATTGGGTGTTCGATCTGGCGAGCGGCGAGGCGGTGGCGACGGCGGAAACCGTCGCCATCCGGTTCGACCTCGAAACCCGCAAGGCGGTCGGCCTGACCGAGGCGGACCAAGCCGCGCTCGCGCGCCACGTGGTGCCGGGGCTGTCGATCTGACGTGCCGCGCGGCCTGCGCCGCGAGCCGCACCGGCCTCGCTTATCCGGCGTTTATCCGGTGTTTATCCGTCAGTCCGCGTCGCGTCATCATGTCCGCGCGCGGGCCGGTCAGGCGCGGCCGGCTTGCGAGGCGAGGTGCGAGGGATCGATGCCGAGCTTGGCCATCGCCTCGGTCCATTTGCGATCGAGGTCGGCGCCGAAAATCAGTTCCTCGTCGGCCGGCACGTTGAGCCAGCCGTTGGCCTGGATTTCGGTGTCGAGCTGACCGGGCGCCCAGCCGGCATAGCCGAGCGCGAGAAGCCTGCGCCTCGGCCCATGGCCCGAGGCGATCGCCTTCAGCACGTCGACGGTGGTGGTGAGCGCCATGTCGTCGCCGATGCGAAGCGTCGCCTCGTGGCGATAATCGGCGGAATGCAGCACGAAGCCGCGGCCGGTTTCCACCGGGCCGCCGAAGTGGACCCGGATCTGCCGGTCGACCGGCCCGGATTCGATGCCGAGCTGGTGGATGAGGTCGGGGAAGGTGATGCCCTCGAGCGCCTTGTTGATCACGAGGCCCATGGCGCCGGCCGAGGAATGCGCGAAGAGATAGATCACCGAATGCGCGAAGCGGGAATCCATCATCGCGGGCATGGCGACGAGAAGCTGCCCTTCGAGATAACCGTCCTGGTTCGTCGCTCGGCCCATGCGCTTCCGGCGATCGCGCGCCGCCTCCATATCCTCGCGGTAACGTCGTCCCGGCCCTCGTTCCCGGTTACCTGGCAAATGCGGCGGAACGATGACTCTGCAGATCGCGGCCGGCGCGCCGCGCAAGCCTCGGTAATACGGCAACCATGGTTAAGAAATAATTGGCGAACGGGCACCGGAGATCGCGATCAGGCGGCGGCACCGCCTTCGGCCGCCGATCCCCCCTTCGCCGATCTCTTGGGGCCGAACCACGGCCGCAAAAAGTTCGCGAGAAAAGTTAAATAATCATGCGATGTACCACCTGGCCCATTGCTTTCCCGCGACACGATATTAGAGTGGTTCGGGATTTCGAACCACAGTCGGTGCTTGTTCCGCGTTATGCCCCTCGATGCCCAAGCCGCGTGGATGCTCGATACCATAAGGGCCGCCAGTCATCCGGCGCTGGAATCGCTGGGCCCCGAAGCGGCGCGAGCGCAATACGCCAAGCTCATGCGGCTGATCGACGCCAAGCCGACGGCGGTGGCGCGGATCGAGGACGGCGTCCTGCCGGGACCCGGCGGCGATCTCGGTTTTCGGCTTTATCGCCCGAACGGGCCGGAGCGGGCGCCGGCGCCGGCGCTGTTGTTCCTTCATGGCGGCGGCGGCGTCTTCGGCAGCATCGAGACTCACGATTCATTATGCCGGCTCTTGGCCGCCAAGGCGCGCGCCGTGGTGATCTCGCTCGACTACCGCCGCGCGCCGGAACACAAATTCCCAGCCGCGGTGGACGATGCCTTCGCCGCCTTTCACTGGCTTGCGGCATCCGCCGAAACGCTCGGGATCGATGCCGCGCGGATCGCGGTCGGCGGCGATGGCTCGGGCGGCGGCCTTGCCGCTTCGCTGTGCCACATGGCTCGCGATGCCGGCGGCGCCGCGCCGACGCTGCAGTTTCTCTTCTATCCTTTCGTCGACCGGCTCCGGAAAAGCGAGTCCCGCCGGGCCTTCGCCACCGGCTATCTCGTCACCGACGCGCTGATCGACTGGCTGACCGACCACTACGTCGAGCCGGCCCTGCGCGACGACCCACGCGCCTCGCCGCTGTTGGCGGCGGATGTCGCCGGCTTACCGCCGGCGCTGGTGATAACCGCGGGCTTCGACCCGCTGCGCGACGAGGGTCACGCCTATGCCGACCGGCTGCGCCAGAGCGGCGTCGCCGTCGTCGACCGCCATTACCCCGGCATGGTGCACGGCTTCTTCAACATGTCGGCGGTGCTCGACGAGGCGAAATGGGCGATCGACGAAGCGGCGACGTTCTTGTTCGGTGCCCTGCTGGCCGATGAAGGCCGATGAATAGGCCGGGCCGCGGCGGCTTTGGCCGCCGATCCGATCTGGATTCTTCGCCCGTCTGCTCTTAATCTCGCCGCCGGTAACGTTTCCAGGGAAGGACCATTTCGATGAAACTGGCGAGCTTCCGCCACAACGGCAAAGAAAGTTTCGGGCAGGTCGTCGGCGATGGCATCGTCGATCTCGGCGATCGCCTGCGCCACCGCTACGCCGGCCTGCGCAGCCTGATCGCCGCGGACGCCCTTGGCGAGGCGGCGAAGGCGGCGAAGGGCGCCGCCGCCGATTACGCGCTCGGCGACATCACCTTCCTGCCGACCCTTCCCGACCCGGGCAAGATCATCTGCGTCGGCATCAACTACGAGGCGCATCGCATCGAGACCGGCCGGCCGAAAAGCGATTACCCAACCCTCTTCGTCCGCTTTCCCGAGAGCCAGGTCGGCCATCTCCAGCCGATGATCCGGCCGAAAGCCTCGGAGCGCTTCGATTACGAAGGCGAGCTCGTGGTCATCATCGGCAGGCCCGGCCACCAGATCGAGAAGAAGGACGCGTTCGCCCATATAGCCGGCTATTCCTGCTACAACGACGGCAGCATCCGCGATTGGCAGGGTCATTCCTCGCAGTTCACGCCGGGCAAGAACTTCTATCAGAGCGGCGCCTTCGGCCCGTGGATGGTGACCCCGGACGAAATCCCGGACGCCGGCAAGCTCACCCTCAGCACCCGGCTCAACGGCGAGGTCATGCAGCACACCTCGACCAGCGACCTGATCTTCAACATCCCGACGCTGCTCAACTACATCTCGGCCTTCACGCCGCTGCAGCCCGGCGATTGCATCGTCACCGGCACGCCGGGCGGCGTCGGCGCGCGGCGCACGCCGCCGGTGTGGATGAAGCCCGGCGATACCGTCGAGGTGGAGATTTCCGGCATCGGCACGCTGCGGAACCCCATCGTCAGCGAATAATGGGGCGTCAAGTCGCCCTCGCCCCGTCCTTATAAGGACTCGTTATAAGGACAAAGGCCCGTCGCCGAAGGAGGGCGGTCGTCAGCGCAGTCCGCTGCCGACCGCCTCGGCGGCGCTTGAAAAGCCGTCAGCCCGAAGCCGGGCCGCGAGATCGCGGCGAATTCGGCCGATAAGTCCGGGTCCTTCGTAGACCAGCGCCGTATAAAGCTGCACCAGCGAAGCGCCGGCCCGGATTTTGGCGTAAGCGTCGGCGCCCGACGCCACGCCGCCCGTCCCGACCAGAACCAGCCGCCCCTTCGTCGCCCGGGCAAAATCGGCGAGCCGCGCGGTCGAGGGACCGAACAGCGGCCGGCCGCTCAAGCCGCCGGCGGTATCGCGCAGCGGGCTCGTCAGCCCGGCGCGATGGCCGATGGTGGTATTGCCGACGATCAGCCCGTCGATGCCGTGGCGGAGCGCGGCGTCGGCGATGCTCTCGATCTCCGCCGGCTCGAGATCGGGCGCGACCTTCAAGAGCAGCGGCACCGGCTGCGTCAAGGCCGCTCGCGCCGCCATCAGCCGCGCGAGCAGGCGGTCGAGCTCGGCCGCGCCCTGGAGCTGGCGCAGACCCGGCGTGTTCGGCGAGGACACGTTGATGGTGACGTAGTCGACCAGCGGCCCGAGGGTCTCGAGCCCCTGGATGTAATCGGCGATGCGGTCGGCGCTATCGCGGTTGGCGCCGAGATTGGCGCCGACGATGCCGGCAGGCCGCCGTCGGCGCAGCCGCGCAGCAGCCGCGGCCAGACCCTGGTTGTTGAAGCCGAGCCGGTTGATCACCGCGCGATCCTCGGTCAGGCGAAAAAGGCGCGGCCGCGGATTGCCGGTTTGCGGGCGCGGCGTGACGCTGCCCACTTCGACGAAACCGAAGCCGAGCCGCAGCAGCGAATCGAGCGCCTCGGCATTCTTGTCGAAGCCGGCGGCGAGCCCGATCGGATTCGAAAATGTCAATCCGAGAGCCTCGACGCGAAGCAACGGGTCGTCTTCGACGCGCGGCGTTTTCGCCCAGCCGCGCTTCAAAAAGCCGAGCGCGACGCGGTGCGCGCGCTCGGGCTCCAGGCGCCGAAGCACGGCCAAGGCGATGGTGTTGAGGTCGATCACGAGATTCGAATTCCGCTGCTACAAAAGGCTATTTGAGAGTCGGCACGCCACGTTCGCGTCGTCGCTTTTCTGTCGTGTTTTGATTCACACACATCGAAAAAGAGCGAGACGAGATTAGCAAAGCGTTCATCATTTGCCCATTAAGTCCTTCTTGACAGCGCGACACGCGCAGTTGTTTTCCGTTGACGGAGTCACGTACTTCGCTTATCCAGGCAAAATCAACGCCTTCGTTCCATTCTGGGAGAGAACCAATGGCGAGAGCTACAACGACGAAAGCTAAGACGACCAAGACGACAAAGAAACCCGCTGCGAAGAAGACCACGGCGCGCAAGCCCGCGGCGAAGAAGACTGCGGCGCGTAAGCCCGCGGCGAAGAAGACTGCGGTGCGCAAGCCCGCGGCGAAGAAGACTGCGGTGCGCAAGCCCGCTGCGAAGAAGACCACGGCGCGCAAGCCCGCGGCGAAGAAGACCGCGGCGCGCAAGCCCGCGGCGCGCAAGACCGCAGCACGCAAGACCGCCGCGAAGAAGCCTGCGGCACGTAAGCCCGCGGCGAGGAAAGTCGCCGCGAAATAAGTAATTCGAGTAGAGGGGGCGCACCGCCGGTCGGCATGGATTGCGGACCGGCTGTCGCTATAGATCTTCGAGTGCGTTGATTCGGAGATCAGGCGAGAGTGATCAATTCGCCGGCAAGGGCCCGCCGGATCAGAGCCAAAGTCTCGGCTACGCCGTAAAGGGCGATAAAAGATCCCAAGCGCGGCCCTTGCTCCTGCCCGAAGAGAATTTCGTAAAGCGCCTTGAACCAATCGCGCAGCGACGCGAAGGCGTGGCGCTTCCCGACTTCATAAACCAGCGTCTGCAGCGCCTCCGCGTCGGCGGCGGCGGCGGCTTGCTCAAGTTCGCGGGCAAGGTCCTCAATGGCCGCGCGCTCGGCCTCGCTCGGCAGGCGAAACTTCTTGTTGGGCTTCACGAAATCCCGGTAATAGGCGATCGCGTAATTGACCAGCCGGTCGAGGATCGGATGGTCCTCGGGGCGCGCGCCGGGCACGTAGCGGGCGATGAAGC
>JAJYTL010000426.1 GCA_021793055.1 Pseudomonadota bacterium | reverse complement strand
GGCCGACCGGGTTCGTCTCGGCGCGGTCGCGGATTTCTTGGATTTCCATATCGGCGCCTGGCATTGGCCGGCGTTTAACCTCGCCGATTCGGCGATCAGCATCGGGGTTGTTCTCCTTTTGCTCGATGTCTTGTTCAATAGCCGGGAACGGGTAGAATAGAGCGCATGACACGGCAGTACTGGTTCCGTCTCGCCCTTGTGGGCGGGCTTGCGGTCGGGCTCGGCGGTTGCCAGAGCCTGCGCTCTACCTTCGGTCTGGATCAGCCGGCACCGGACGAGTTTGTCGTCGCGCCGCAGGCTTCGTTGCTGATGCCGCCGGATTTCAACTTGCGTCCGCCGCAGCCGGGGGCGCCGAACGCCCGTGCCATCGTGCCGAGCAACGAGGCCGAGACGGCGCTACTCGGCCAGGCCGCGGCCTCGAACGGCGCGGCCGCGTCCGATCCCGGCGTCGCCGCGATTTTGAACAAGACCGGGGCGGCGAATGCCAATCCGGCGATCCGGCAGACTGTCGACGCGACCAGCCAGCGTCTCGCCGACGAGAGCCGGAGCTTCGTCTCGCGGCTGCTGTTCTGGAAGAAGCCGCCGCCATCCGGCGCCGTCCTCAACGCGGAGCAGGAAGCGCAGCGCTTGCGCGGCAACGAGGCAATGGGCGAGCCGGTCAGCGCCGGCCAAATCCCGATCATCCAGCACCAGCAGCGGGGCTGGTTCGAAGGGATTTTCTAGTGTCTTACCGCGCGGCTCCGGCGCAAGGGTCCATGATCGGGCCGGTGCGCGCGCCTGCGGCCGCGTCTCCCACCAGAGTTATGTCGGGTTGCGGGCTCGGCGTCCGGGAGATGCGCGGACGGCGGTAACGAGGCAAGGGCGCCGCCCGCCAATCGCCGGAGGGGAGCCAATGCTTTACGAGCAGTCGATCGAGAGCTGCTTCGCCGAGGGACCCGGGCAGGCGGGGATGTCCCGCGCCGGCTTCGCCGCGGCGCTCGACCGCCTCAAGGCGATGCAGGATCGGCTTCGCGCCGCCGACCGGGCCGGGGATCATCCGATTCTCTCGCTGGCGCGGCGCGATGACGATCTGGCGGCGTTGAACGATCACGGGCGCCGCTTCGCGGCCGCCAACCGCGCCGTGGTCGTGCTTGGCACCGGCGGCTCCAGTCTCGGCGCGCGTACGCTTGTCGCCCTCGCCGATCAAGGCTTCGGTCCGCCGCCGGATTTCCCAAAGCTCCACTTTCTCGACAATCTCGACGCCGAGGCTCTGACCGCGACTTTGGCGCATCTCGACCCGGCTGCCACCGGTTTCCTGCTGGTTTCGAAATCCGGCGGCACGGTGGAGACCATGGCCCAGGCGCTGATCGCGATCGATTGGCTGAAGCGCCGCCTCGGGAGCGATGCGGTTGCGGCGCGGCTGCTCGGTATCAGCGAGCCGCGCGACAATCCGCTCCGCCGCTTGGCGAAGCGCTGGGGCTTTCCCGTGCTCGATCACGATCCCGAGCTTGGCGGACGTTTTTCGGTCTTCTCGCTGGTCGGCGTCTTGCCGGCGCTGCTGCAGGGGCTTGACGCGGCGGGGCTCCGCGCGGGCGCGGCGGCGGCGCTGGACCGGGCCTTGACGGTGGCGATCGAGCACTCGCCGCCGGCGCAGGGGGCGGCGATCGCGGTCGGGCTCGCGGAAGCGCGCGGCATCGGCGCCAACGTGTTCTTCGCCTATGGCAACCGCTTGCAGCCTTTTGCGCAATGGTATCGGCAGCTGTGGGCCGAAAGCCTCGGCAAGGCGGGTAAGGGCACGGCGCCGATCGCGGCTCTCGGGCCGGTCGATCAGCACAGCCAGCTTCAGTTCTATCTCGATGGGCCGAACGACAAGTTCTATACGCTGATCCTGCCGGCGACCGAGGGGAGCGGCCCGCTGATCGACCTCGCGGATGCCGACAATGACGCGGCGCTCGCCTATCTCAAGGGGCGAAGCTTGGGCGATGTCACCGCGGCCGAGGGGCGGGCGACGGCGGCGGCGCTGATCCAGCGCGGCCGGCCGGTGCGGGTGATTCGGGTCGAGACGCTGGACGAACGGAGCCTCGGCGCCCTGCTGATGCATTTCATCATCGAGACCTTGTTCGCGGCCGAGCTGTTCGGCGTCGATCCCTTCGGCCAGCCGGCGGTCGAGGAGGGCAAGGTGTTGGCCCGGCGCTACCTCGCGGAAGGCTCGCCGTGACTATCCGCCGGCTGCCGGAATCCGTGGTCAATCGCATCGCCGCCGGCGAGGTGGTGGAGCGCCCGGCCAGCGCGGTCAAGGAACTGGTAGAGAACGCCATCGACGCCGGCGCGCGGCAGGTCGACGTCCGCCTCGAGAACGGCGGCCGTAGCCTCATCCTGGTGAGCGACGATGGCTCGGGCATGGATCGCGATGAGCTTCGGCTCGCGATCGAGCGGCACGCCACCTCGAAGCTCGCCGACGACGATCTCAGCCGCATCGCGACGCTCGGCTTTCGCGGCGAGGCGTTGCCCTCGATCGCCGCGGTGAGCCGGCTGCGGCTGACCAGCCGGCGGCGGGACGCCGAAAGCGCCTGGCGGCTCTCTGTCGCGGCCGGCACGATCGGCGAGGTGACGCCGGCGGGCCAGCC